>RKSB01000071.1 GCA_007571095.1 K189A clade bacterium
GCTGATACGCCAACTCCTCTGGTCCGCCGAACAAGACTTTTTGGCGAAGCGGTTTCGGCTAGTCTTCCAGCAGCGCGCCACCACACGAAGAGCCTGCACCAGCCGCGCAACCATAACAGTGGTCATCTGTCGAAATATCGGACGGAATGTCAT
Source organism: K189A clade bacterium (assembly GCA_007571095.1). Classification (GTDB taxonomy): domain Bacteria; phylum Pseudomonadota; class Gammaproteobacteria; order Pseudomonadales; family Azotimanducaceae; genus RKSB01. Next base: position 154 of record RKSB01000071.1, read on the forward strand.
CCAACGTTTTGATATCCCATATCGTTCGAAACTTTCCGGTCAGCGGAATTTCCAGCATCTGATTGAAATCACAGTCATAGAGGCGACCATCAAAGCCGACTGAAAGCATGTCGGTACACATGAGCCCTTCCGTTGTCTGCGGATTGAAGTTTTCAAACAGAAGCTGCATATAGCTGTCCAGTTTGCCCTCACGTTCCAGAAAATGTCGGTATCTTTTTATGGGCATGTTGGTGATGGTAAACAGCTGGTTAAAGACAATACCGAAGTGCTGGTCGAGTTCTCTTCGATAGTCCTCTTCCAGCTGAGCCTGGGGTGCCGGCAACTGGGGCTGGGTGGGGTTGTAGACCAGATTCAGCACCAGATCACTGCCCTTTTGACCATACCCCAGAGAGTTCAAAAGCTTCAGTGCCCGAATGCTTTTGTCAAACACGCCCCGGCCTCTCTGCTCGTCGACGTTTTTTGAGCTGTAGCAGGGCAATGAAGCCACAACGACTATGCCGTGTTCGGCCAGAAAGTCGGCGGTTGTCTCCTGGCCCGGTTCAAACAGCACCGTCAGATTACAGCGGTCGTAAACGGTCTTGCCGAGTTCTACGCCACGAGCGCACAGCCTTCGAAAGTGAGGATTCAATTCAGGGGCACCGCCGGTAATGTCGAGAGTTTCTACATTCGGGGCCTGGCTTAAAAGTTCGATGATGCGGTCCACTGTTTCACCTGTCATATTGTCGGGATGCCTGGGGCCCGACTCGACATGACAGTGATGGCAGGCGAGATCACATTTTTTGCCTATGTTGACCTGCAGGGTTTTTACGCTGGTTCTGCGAAGACAGACCTTATGGTGTTTTAATGTATTGGGAAAAGAGGGCAGATAGCTGTCTTCAACCACCTCAACATTAATCAGTCCGGCCATGGCTGCACTCCGAGCTTTTTGTGAAAGCCTATTCTAGCAAGCCTCAGGCTATATTGTGCTTCCTTCCAATTCGAAGGTAGCCATTACTTGACTCAACGAAAGAACGAAAGCTCGCGAGAGGCTGGTTTATTCCTGTCCTTGAGAGCCCCGCTTTCGACTCTCCGGTGAAAAGCGGAAAGACATTTTTTGCTGACAAATACCTGCTATAATCAATGGCTTTGAGGATTTCCGGTACGAGTGCCTCTGGTGGCACCTGAGAGTCAGGTAATGCTTCAATATAACCTTGCAGACCCTTTACCCTTCTTCGCTCTGGCGATGACGCTTTTTGCCATAGTCGCCCTGAGATATTTTTCGGTGGTCGGGTTCTTTTACCTGCTGTTGAATGTATTTCCGATCAATGCCCTGATCCACCGAAGAGTTCAGCCCTTGCCGCCCGGTTACAGGCAACGCTGGCGGGAGGTCCGATGGTCGGTTATTTCCTCGCTGATTTTTTCGCTTGTCGCCACCTCCATTGCTGCCTTGTGGCAGCAGGGATACACAGCTATCTATAATGATTTCGGACAGTACCCCTGGTGGTGGCTGCCCGTTAGCCTGGTGGCAGCGGTGCTTGTTCACGACACCTGCTACTACTGGCTGCATCGGTGGATGCACCGACCGGGGATTTATCGAGTTATTCACCGGGTTCACCACGAAAGCCGCGTGACTTCGGTGTGGACCTCCTTCTCCTTTCATCCGGTGGAATCCCTGTTGCAGGCCTCGATCGTACTGCTGATAGTGCTCTTCCTGCCCCTGCACTATCTGACCATTCTGGCCTGGCTGGCATTCATGACTCTGACCAGCACTGTCAATCACTGCAATGTCGAGGTTTACCCTCAAAACTTCTATCGTCACTGGATCGGCAAGTGGCTGATTGGAGCCACTCATCACAGCCTGCACCACAAACAGTTTCGGTCTAACTTCGGCTTGTACTTCACTTTCTGGGACAAGTGGCTTGGAACCGAGAGCAGTCTTTATGAGGACAAGGTTCGGGAGGTGACAGGTCTCAAGGACAGGTCCGAACGACTCACCTGACAGGCTGTCGAAAAATCCGGATTTCGCTGCCTGAAGTCCTCTGAGATCAGAGGATTTTTCGCCCTTCAATGTGTGCAGTTCATCGCGAGTCCGAATGTTATCGCTTTACCGGCCACCTCACGGCGGCGGTATGGTCAATTTGGGCAGTCGGACAAGGTCGGCGCAGTCGAGTCAGGCCATATACCGCCAGCAACTGCTCGTCGACCCGCTTGAGTCTTTATGCCGTATGGCTTCTTCTGGAAGAGCAGAGCAGGAGTCAATGCTATTCAATCAGGCAACCAGAAAAAAAGAACTTTTCCTTTCGCCTGTTAGTTGGACAGCAGTTCTTTCAGGCTGACGCGAGAGTCGGCGAGTTGTTCGGGTTCTATGCTTTTTTCCTGCTCTATCAGCTTTCGGCAAATTATGAATTCGCCCGAACAGTTGACCGAGTCGACACCCCGAATCAGACCGTCCTGCACATAGAAGCGAATAAATTTTTCTTTCTCCTCGCTGCCGCGCAATATTTCGGTGTCGGCATTCGTTCCGAATCCGGCCATCTGCAGCTTGAGGTGATACTGGTCGGACCAGAACCAGGGAACAGTTCGATGCTGCTTTTTCTGCCCGGTCAGGTTGGCCGCCACTACACGAGACTGTTCCATGGCGTTAGGCACCGATTCGACGCGCATTCGGCGTTGAAAAATCGCGTTGGGGTGGTTGGTGCAGTCGCCGACGGCCCAAATGCTCTCTACAGAGGTACGGCAGGTTTCGTCCACCAGAATACCATTGTCGCAATCAATGCCCGCTGCCTCCGCCAGCCGGGTCGCCGGCAAAATGCCGATTCCTGCGATCACAAGATCGGTCGCCAGGGTTTGGCCGTCTGAGGTATGGACCTGGCCAACTCGCCCTCCGTTGCCCTCCAGAGCAGTAACCAGAGTGTCGGTACGAATGGCGACTCCGTGAGTCTCGTGAACCTTCTGATAGAAGTTCGACATGAAGGCTGAAGTCACACGTTTGAGAATACGTTCTTCCATTTCAATCACGGTAACGGCCTTGTTCGCCTTGCGAGCCGATGCCGCCACTTCAAGGCCGATGTAGCCGCCTCCGATGATGGTCAGATGTTCGGCATTTGCCATGGCTTCGCGAATTCTCTCGCTGTCACCCAGCGTCCTCAGGTAAAAGACATTGCCAAGCCCTGCTCCCGGTACGGCCAGTCGTCGAGGCAGGCTGCCGGTGGCCAGCACCAGCTGATCCCAGTGCATTTCTTCGCCCTTTTGCAGCACGACAGTTTTTGCCTCGATGTCGATTCTCTCGACTCGGGCCTTCGTCATCACTTCAATGCCCTGATTTCGATAGAAGTCCTGCGTTCGGAGCAGCAAGGCTTTTCTGTCCATGCTACCGCTCAGGAAAGCCTTGGATAAAGGCGGTCTCTGATAAGGCAGGAGGGCTTCGTCAGTGGCTATAACCACTCGGCCGTCAAAGCCGCTTTGACGCAGGCTGACGGCTGTTTGCGAGCCGGCGTGGCCGCCGCCCACAATCAATACTGTTTCTGGCATGGCCGAAAGTTCGGGTTTATCGGTCGGGGTTCCCCTTTTTGCCCGATGGCAAATTGGGTACAGGCATCATGATGGTTCGAGGCTCGCCGTCTCTGAGTATCTTGGCCTGACCCTCTTCCTCCACCTCGTCGATGCGAATAATGGCGTGCAGAGGAATATAGCTTCTGCGCACACTTTCAAATTCGTTCTTGAGCTTTTCCTCCGAGGGGTCTATCACCACATGTGATTTTTTGCCGAAAAGATAATTCTCCACTTCGATAAAGCCGTACAGGTCGCTCTGATAAATATCAGATGCATAGACTGTGTAGGTTTCTCCCTGAGTCTGGAAAATGACCCTGTACAGGAGCTTCTTGTCACCCATCTTTATTCGCCATTTTGTTTGGCTATCACCCGAGTCCTCCATTCAAAAAGACTCGCACAAAACTCCGCCCGAGTCTTTAATCTGTTCCGACCGCTCGGCGCAGAACCCTTGAGCCTGCCCACTGTGGCGATAACCTGTCTGTATAATTTAGCCCACATTTTAACACTAACCCGAATTCGGCAATGTCAGGCGGCAAACTCTACATTCAGACCTATGGTTGTCAGATGAACGACTATGATTCCGACCGCATGGCCGACCTGCTGGCCAGCAGTCACGGGCTGAGTCTTACAGATGACCCTGCCGAGGCCGATGTGTTGCTGGTCAACACTTGTTCGGTAAGAGAAAAAGCCCAGGAGAAGCTTTTTCACCAACTGGGCCGGTGGTCTCGTCTGAAGCAGAATAACCCCGACCTGATTATCGGAGTTGGCGGTTGTGTGGCCAGCCAGGAGGGCGATGCCATTGCTCGCCGTGCTCCGCATGTCGATATGATTTTTGGCCCCCAGACACTCCACCGCATTCCTGAAATGCTGGATCAACAGAGTGTACGCCGAATTCGCCTGACTGATGTGACTTTTCCGGAGATCGAAAAATTTGATCGGCTTCCGCCGCCCTCAGTCAAGCCTCCGACCGCCCAGGTTTCCATTATGGAGGGTTGCAGCAAGTACTGTAGTTTTTGCGTGGTTCCCTACACTCGTGGCACCGAGATCAGCAGGCCTCTGGAGAGTGTTGTTGCCGAACTCAGGCATCTGGCCGCCAAGGGTGTTCGCGAGGTCAACCTGCTGGGGCAGAATGTCAACGCCTGGCGCGGGCTTGTCGAAGATGGCGAAGAAGCCGATCTGGCCGAACTCATCACCTGTACGTCTGTGATAGAGGGGATCGACAGAATTCGCTTTACCACCTCTCACCCGATGGAGTTCAGCCGCTCGCTGATAGAAGCCTTTGCCGATGTTCCGGAATTGGTCAGTCATGTTCACTTGCCCGTACAAAGCGGATCGGACCGCATACTCGCACGAATGAAACGCGGCTACGATGTGGCTCACTATATGAGGATTGTCGAGGACCTGAGGGCTGCAAGACCCGATATTGCCTTGTCGTCAGATTTTATCGTTGGTTTTCCAGAAGAGACTGAAGCCGACTTTGAGGCCACGATGGAACTGGTCGAGGCGGTCAATTTTGACACCTCATTCAGCTTTATCTACAGCCCGAGGCCGGGTACGCCGGCGGCTCTGCTGAAGGACGAAACTCCGCCGGAGGTCAAGAAGCAGCGGCTGTATCGTCTGCAGGATCAATTGGAACGACAGTCCAGAGCTCACGCCGCCGCCATGGTGGGCAGCCGACAAAGGGTTCTGGTTACAGGTGAAAGCCGCGCTCGCTCGAATCAGCTTTCCGGTCGTACCGAGAACAACAGGGTTGTTAATTTCACGCCTGCCGGTTCAGACGATCTGACCGGTCAGTTTGTTGACCTGAGAATCGAAAAGGCCCTGCCGCACAGCCTTCAGGGCGTTGTTTGGGAAGCCGCCTGCTAGACCAGAATCAGAAAACCCAGCAGGAAGTAAAGAATGCCGGCCAGAAAGGCGGCGATCAGTGCCAGCGGAAACTGGGTATTGACATGACTCATCAAATCCGAGCCGGTGGCCATGGCTGACAGAATGGTGGTGTCGGAAATAGGTGAACACTGGTCGCCAAAGACTGCACCTCCCAGAATGGCTGCAAAGGTCAGCACCAGAAAGTTGACATCAGGTGACAGTGCCAGTGCCAGCGGCAGGGCGATAGGAAAGATGATGGCGTAGGTGCCAAACGAAGTGCCGATGGAGAAGGAAATAATCATGCAGACCAACAGAAGCAGGCTTGGCAGGATGTAGGGAATAGCCTGTAGCCAGGGAGTGGCATACTCGACTACATAGGCGGCGGCTCCGACCTGAGCGGATACAGACCCCAGAGTGACGGCAAGGCCAAGTATGACTGCCCCCAGAGTTACTCCCTTGATACCTGCAATCAGGCCATCGAAGGTGTCCTTGACAGACAGACCCCTGACAAGGGTCAGCACCATTGCAGTCACCAATGCCATGGCAAAGCCCTCGAACACCCAGGGGTTGCCGGTGAGTATCCACGGAGCTATGCAGAAGCCGAGCAACACCAGCAGCGGCAGAAGAAAGTCGACCGACGAGGGTTTGTAGTATGAGGGTACGTTTTCCTGGCTGAGTTCTGGTGCCGCCAGGCTGACTGCATTGGGTGCAAGCCACTGTCCGGTTTCCTGAGCCCTTCTCATGGCCGAGCGCATCGGAGTACCGAACAGGGGCAGACGGTCCATTGAGAAAAAGAAGGTCATCAAGACTGCAAAGATGGCGTAAAAATTGAAAGGTATCGCCGAGTAAAACAGGCTCACGGCAGCCTGTTCGGTGGGGATGACCGAAGCCAGCGAGGGTACCACGATAAGCAGACCGGCAATGTAGAGTGGCCAGCCGTTGAAGGGAATGATGGTGGCAATCGGCGAGGCGGTGGAGTCAACCACATAGGCGAGTTCCTCGCTGGCCACCTTGTGCTTCTGAACCGCCGACCGGACGGTGGTACCTGTGAGTACTGTGCTCGTGGTGCCGCCCTGATGAAAAATGCAACCCATGACCCAGGCAAACATCTTGGCGGATCGTCTGGATCGTATGAACAGTTTGGAGGCGGTGTTGGCAAATTGTCTGGCCCCGCCGTTTTTGCTCCAGATGCCCAGTAACCCGCCCAGAGCCCAGAAATAAATCACCAGAAGTTTGGCAAAATTCTCGCTTGCGATACTGGGAATCAGGAAGGCATCAATCAGGTTGAGTGAGTGAATGATCAGGCCGCCCGAGGCAATCCCCAACAGCAGGGCGAGTAGCACGTTTCGAGTCGCAAAACACATGAGAATGGTGACTCCGGCCGGCACCAGCGACCAGTAGCCATAGTGGTTACCAACGGCTTTTGGCTCAGACACCCAGATGTAAAAGCCGCCGACGAGCAACAACAGGAGTGCGAGAATACGGAGAAGGCGAAAAATCATCAATCTGTTCCTTCTGGTCAGCCAGTATTCAGCCAGGAAGCCATGATCAGATCTGCGTACATACGCCCCGAGAGATTAGAAGAGACCAGAGTTGTTGAACTTGGTTCAAGCTTGTTGGTATGCTAGACATCAGCTAATCACCTGAGGTTGGATATTGTCAACCATAACGTCAACTCCTGTCCAGCACAGTTCTGATTTTTTATCTGATTTTTCAAAGGCTGGTGGAGTAATTTGACCGACATTCTGCTCGATTCGGTTCCGACAGAACCCCTTCGGAGTTGTACTTGAACGAGTACTCCTCTCGTGTGGTGGCCTTGAAGCCGGAGAATATAGATCGACTGGCTGTATTGTCAGGTCCTCTGGACAGCAACTTCAAGCAGATAGAAGACTATCTGGATGTTTGCATCGAACCCAGAGGCGGCAACTGTTTTCAGATATCAGGGCCTCCGCTGGCCGTACAAAGGACGAGCCGGCTGCTGAAGTATCTGTATCGGGAAGTCGGCAATGGTACCGGCCTGACTCCACACTATATTCACCTGGCACTCCAGCAGGCACACCTCGAACAACTCGGCGAATTCGGTGACGATCGGCATCAGTCTGTTCACACGAAAAAGAGGGGCTTGAAGACTCGGGGTGCGGGTCAGTACGCCTATATCGAAGCCATTCGCCGCCACGATATCAACTTCGCCATAGGCCCGTCCGGCACCGGTAAAACGCATCTGGCGGTGGCCTGTGCGGTCGAGGCCCTGGAAAATCGGAGAGTCGAGAGGATTTTGCTGGTTCGGCCAGCGGTTGAGGCAGGCGAGAAGCTGGGATTTCTGCCGGGTGACCTGTCGCAGAAAGTAGACCCCTACCTGCGGCCGATGCATGACTCCCTGCTGGAACTGATGGACTCAGGCAAGGTAAACAGACTGATCGACAGGCGGGTTATCGAAGCCATGCCCCTTGCCTATATGCGAGGCCGAACACTGAACAAGGCCTTTGTCATTCTCGACGAAGCACAAAACACCTCCGCCGAGCAGATGAAGATGTTCCTGACTCGAATTGGTTTCGGCACCACCGTGGTGATCACCGGAGACATTACCCAGACCGATTTGCCCAAGGGTCAGCGCAGCGGCCTCAGGCAGGCTCTACGCATATTATCCGGCGTGAAGGGCATCAGCTTCACGCATCTGACTGCTCAGGATATCGTTCGTCACGCTCTGGTCAAGGAAATTGTTCAGGCCTATGATCGCTTTGAGCGACAGGAACATTTAACCAATGGCTCTCGAGCTTGATGTTCAAGCCATCTGGCCGGGACCCGCTCCGCGTCTTGAGTGTTTTCGACTCTGGACGCAGTTGGCCCTGGAGAGAGGTGGTGCCAACATGACTCTTCGGCAGGCAGTATGCATTCGCATTGAAGATCTCATCGGTGCCAGCCTTTTGAACGAAAGTTACCGGCACAAGGCCGGCCCGACCAATGTACTGGCTTTTGCCTACGAGCCGATTCACCCAACCATCTCAGGCGAAGCCGATCACATGGCTGACCTGATGATATGCGGCCCTCTGGTCTGGTCCGAAGCTCTGCTTGGGCGCAAGAAGGTTCGTGAGCACTGGGCCTTGTTGACGGTTCACGGAGTGTTGCATACCCTCGGGTTTGACCATCAGCTGGACGAGGACGAGAGAAAAATGACTCGTCTGGAAAACGACATTCTGGCCGAACTCAACATGTCGCCGCCTCATCCATTCGCTGCTTGCCGAAGCACACATTCTGCGGTCAGCCCTGCCGGAGCCCGCAAGGCCGAAATGAAAAACCCTCGCCTACAAGGTGCTCTTGAGTAGACTGGTCTGATGAAAGGAGCGGGCAAGGATGCCCCTGGCAAGTCATGGTTCTTTCGGTTGGCGAAAGCATTTGATCTGAAGGCCCCTCCGGCCAATGCACCGGAGCTTCGGCGCATGCTCAGTCAGGCGGCGGAACAAGGCGTTCTCGATCAAAAGATTCTGCCTCTGCTGGAGGGCGTGCTTTCGGTCAGGGACATGCGAGTCAAAGAGATCATGATGCCGCTGTCACAGGTGGTCTGTATCTCCATTCGGGCCGATATTCATGAGTTGTTGAGTCAGGTCATCGAATCCGGTCATTCGCGCTTTCCGGTTGTGGGTGAAGCCGAGGACGATATTCGGGGTATTCTGCATGCCAAGGATCTGCTGCCTCTGGCCTTGAATGGCGGTCAATCTGATTTCAACATTCGACACAAGATTCGACCCGCCTACCGAGTCCCTGAAACCATGCAGCTGGACTCTCTGTTGCAAGTGTTCAGGGCGACTCACAACCACATGGCGGTGGTGATTGACGAGTATGCCAAAATGGTTGGAGTGACCACCATTGAGGATGTGCTCGAACAGATAGTCGGCGAAATTGCCGACGAATACGACACAGACGAGGACGACTCCATCAAGCCTCTGGATGCATGCAATTTCATCGTCAAATCGACCGCCTCCATCGGCGAGTTCAACGAGTTTTTCAAAACCGAATGCGCTTCTGCTGAACACGAGACCATAGGCGGTGTGGTTTTGCACTCGTTTGGCCGAATGCCGAAGCGAGGAGAGTCCATTGAACTGGAAAACATGAAGGTGTCGGTACTCAGGGCCGACAGCCGGCGGCTTCACCTGCTACAGATAACTCTGGGCAAACCGCTGGCTGACTCGGTGGAGTCGACACACCTTTCCTCCAACGACTGATTCTTCGGCGTGCAGTCGAAAGCCAAGGTCCTTAAACTCGTAAAACTCTGGCCTCTTCTCGACACCACATGGAGTTTTCGGCCGACAACCGCATTGTCACGCTGATTCTGCTGCTATTGTCCGCACTCATGGCGGCCCTTTACCCGCCGGGCAACCAGTTGGGCTTGCTTGGCCTGGTGGCTTACGCACCATTGCTGGTGGTACTCGAACGAGGCCTGGTCAAGCCGAATTCCCGATGGCCTCGAAAGCTGTTGTTTGCCTGGCTGTGTATTATGCCTGTCGGCTTTGCCCAGGCCGCCTGGGGCATGGACTGGATAGCCTCCAGTATTCATGTCTTCGGGGGCGTAGCTCCGGCCTTTGCCCGGTTGCTGGCAGGTGCAGGCTACGGCCTCGAAATCGCTTTTCTGCTGTTTATCGGTTTTGCCCTGCCGCTGTTTTTTCTGCGCCGCAGCAGTAGCTGGAGCCTGGCCTTCAGAACCTGCTGGATGCTGCTTGTTGACGGGTATTATCCTCGGCTGGTGCCCTGGTCTCTGGGCAGTGCAACCTTATCCGAAGTGGCCTGGCTTCAGCAGGCCGCTGATCTGGTCGGTGCCTGGGGTCTCGGCCTGCTGGTGGTTTCAGCCAATCTGGTAGTTGCTCGACTCCTGTACATCTACCTCTTTCGTTCGAGAGTCGAGTTGAGGGCTCTGGTTCTGTATTCGATTCACTGGCCGCTACTGGTCATTCTGCTGGTCGCCTACGGCATCTGGCAACAGCAGCCCTCGCCGATACTCGCCGACGGCAAGCGGCTTGGTATTGTGGCTGTTCAACCCAACTTCTCGCTGGCTGCGCTGGCATCAAACCCTGAGTTGACGCCTTCTGGCCGTCAATTCAACCTGACCACCCTGCTGAATGACTCGGCGAAAGGCCTGAGTCGTCTGCCCGACAGGGGCCATCCTCGGCTGGTTATCTGGCCGGAAACTGCCTTTCCCTGGCGGTTCTTTCAGTCTCTGGAAATCGCCGAAGAGGTAAAACGTTTTGCTCGCCTGTATAACACGGCCATCATTCTGGCCAGCACCGAGCAAAGACCTTCTTTCGACGGGCAAAAGTATTTTGGGCTGGCGATAGCGATCAACAATCAAGGCAAACTGATAGGCCGTTACCAGAAGATCACCCTGATGCCCTTTGGCGAATACATTCCGGGCAGCCAGCTGATTCCCGGGCTTTCGACGCTTGTCAACAGGCTGTGGCCGATTATTTCCGAGTTTGAGCGGGGTAGTGAATACAAGGTTTTTGAACTGGCCGAGGGCTATGTTGTTGCCGCCAACGTCTGCTTTGATGCGACAGTGCCCGATATCTCCCGGCGCATGGCGAATAACGGAGCCTCGCTGATCGTCAATTTATCCAATCTGGCCTGGTTTGGTTACAGCAAGGCATCCAGTCAACTGGCCATGACCAACCGCTGGCGAGCGATCGAAAACAGAGTGCCTGTACTTATGAGTTCGCTGAATGGCGAAAC
>RKSB01000072.1 GCA_007571095.1 K189A clade bacterium
GCCTCCCGCTGGCGGCAAAATATTCCGGCTAAGTGTGTTTGTTCGGGCGGGGTTTGCGCACATAGAGCACCAGTTCATGGTCAACCAGATCATAACCATGCTCGGCCGAAATTTTTTGCTGTAACCGCTCAATTTCGTCGTTGACAAACTCGATGACCTGACCGGTATCCAGATCAACCATGTGGTCGTGGTGGGAATCCGGTTTGAGTTCAAAAACCGCTCTTCCGTCAGCGAAATTGTGTCTCTCCACTATGTCCGCAGACTCAAATTGCGTCAGCACTCGGTAAACCGTCGCAAGCCCGATGTTTTCGTCTTTCTCCAACAGCTTCTTGTAGACATCCTCAGCACTTAAATGGTGCGGTTCGCTGGCTTCGCTCAATATTTCCAAAACTCGAATTCTCGGCACAGTGATCTTGAGGCCCGCGCTTTTAAGGTTTGAAGAGGGTGAGGTCATGGCTTGTTTCCGTGCGCAAAGTCAGGTGAGCGAGGATTGGCGAAAAGGGATTGAGTAGTAGAATAGCAACGATTACTATTTACATTCTCTGTTGGCTTTCGTACCATCCGTCAGAGACACCATTTTTCAAACAATATCTATGATGCTTGATAATCAGTTCGCAGACAACACGAAGCCGCCGGTTCTGATCACGGCGGACAAGCTGGACGCAGGCAAAAGCGGAGTCATCGTGGGCTATAACGATTCTTCGAAGAACACTGTTATCGGCCAGCTTCAACGTTTGGGTCTGGTTGCGGGTGCCAGAATTCGGCTCAACCGAGCCGGCCCGTTTGGCGACCCTCTGGATTTTTCCGTACGCGGTTATCGGCTGGCCCTGAGAAAGGAAGAGGCGGCTTACCTTCGGCTGATTCCAGAGTAAGCAAACTCCATGAGCTTCCGGATCGCTCTGGTCGGCAACCCCAATTGCGGCAAGAGCACTCTCTTTAACAATCTCACCGGACTGCACCAAAAGGTCGGCAACTGGCCGGGGGTCACCGTTGAACAGGTTTCAGGCGAGTATCGTCACGCTGGCGAAATCTTTCATCTTGTCGATTTGCCCGGGCTCTACAGCCTTGATTCTGGCGATACAGAAGAGGCGGTCGCCGAAACCATTGCCCAAAACTTTCTTGCCCATGGCCAGCTTGACCTTTTGCTGAATATCGTCGATAGCTCGACGCTTGAGCGCGACCTGTCACTGACCGTCCAGTTGCGCCAGCTGAACAGACCGATGGTGGTTGCCCTCAACATGATGGATGTGGTTGCCGGCAAGGGCATGCAAATCAATTGCGAAGCCCTGTCGAGGCGGCTGGGTTGTCCGGTGGTGCCGGTCATTGCGAGTCGTTCCGAAGGGCTGTCGACGCTCAGGCAGGTGGTTGCGGATTCCCTGTCTGATGCAGCTTCGAATTCGGCCAGTCCGCCCTTCAAGGTGGCGTCCGATGATATTCACGCCCTCTATCGATGGGTTGACCAGACGGTAACGGCCACGGTCCGGTCGGTGCCTCAAGCCGGTCGCCGAGTATCCGAGTGGCTGGATGAATGGCTGCTCAACCGGTGGCTGGGTCTGCCCCTGTTCCTGCTGTCGGTCTATCTGATCTTTTTTCTGACCATCAATATAGGCGGTGCCTTCATTGATCTTTTTGATGGCGTCGCCGGTGCCTTTTTTGTTGAATTGCCGAGAGAACTCCTGTCTCAACTCGACGCGCCAGTCTGGTTGACCGTATTTGTCGCCGACGGTGTCGGCGGCGGCATTCAGCTGGTGGCCAGCTTTATTCCGGTGATCGGCGTGCTGTTTCTGTGCCTGTCCTTTCTTGAGGACAGCGGTTACATGAGCAGGATGGCTTTTCTGATCGACCGTCTGATGACTCGACTGGGGCTGCCGGGGCAGTCCTTTGTGCCTCTGATTGTCGGATTCGGTTGCAATGTACCTTCGGTGATGGCTACTCGAGCACTGACTCGACAGCAGGACCGTCTGCTGGTCACGGTCATGGCTCCGTTCATGTCCTGCGGAGCCAGGCTGACGGTCTATGCCCTTTTTGCCGTGGTGTTCTTTCCGTCCAACGGGCTTTGGCTGGTGTTTACCCTTTACCTCAGCGGAGCCGCTCTGGCCGTTCTCTCGGGCCTGATCATTCGCCGGTTCATGCTGACGAGCGACCGCAGTGCTCTGGTGATGACTCTGCCGGATTATCACTGGCCTCGGCTGAAGAGCATGCTGATTCATACCTGGCACCGGTTACGTGCCTTTATGCTGAGAGCGGGCAAGGCCATAGTCCTGGTGGTTATCGTCCTGAATCTGGTGAGTTCCTGGGGAGTCGACGGTACTTTCGGCAACCAGAACATGGAAAAGAGCTGGCTGTCGGTGATAGGTAAAAAAATCACGCCCATGTTTGAGCCTATGGGCATCACTCAGGACAACTGGCCGGCAACGGTAGGTATTTTTACCGGTATGTTTGCCAAGGAGGTCGTGGTCGGTACGCTCGACAGCCTGTATGGCCAACTGGCTGCCGGCAATGCGGTTGCAAATGAGGAGCCCGCCGAATGGACAGACCTTCTGGTTGAAGCCTTCGCCGGACTGCCGGCAAACCTGGAGGCTGCCCTTGCCGGTTTTCCGGATCCGCTCGGCCTGTCTGCGGTAACTGCGGGCGAGGAGGCGATGATGGAAGAGCAGGGCGTACAGGCATCGACCCTGCACCTGATGAACAGCCTGTTTGGAAGTACTCTGGCCGCCTTCTGCTACCTTTTCTTCGTTTTACTCTATGTTCCCTGTGTTTCAACCATCGGTGCCATATACAAGGAGTACGGCACCTTTTGGGCGGCCTTTTCGACGCTTTGGAGTACGATCATAGCCTATACCTCGTCAGTAACCCTGTATCAGACAGGTACGCTGATTTTCGGGTTACCCGGCAACGCCGGATTCTGGGTGCCCCTGATGCTGCTGATTACGCTTGTCAGCTACGGTTTTTTGCTGGTGGCAGGCAGGTGGCAGGTGAGTGCTGAGCAGAAGAAGATGATACCGGTGTTGCAGATTCGATGAGTGCCTCGAATCACAAATCGGCAACAGGCTTGCTGAAGCGGCCATAAAGCGAGACCGGCTCCCCTGAGCCGATATTCGACCAGAAAGAAGAACACAGGGTGAAAACCTGCTCCTTCTCATTGATGTTATACAATGTCTGCTCAGGGAATTCTGCGGCTTGAGTGGCTTTTTTGTGTTGGTTCCACCTGACTCTGAACAAAAGAGAGGTCAGAGTAACAGTACAGAAAGAATTACCCCGAATTCCTCGGCATTTCCGCTTTATCGAGAGGGCCGAATGTTCGCCCGAAGGCTGACTCTTTCGATCACTCGAATCCTTGCCTGCGCCTGCGGGCTGGTGCTGGCTGGCATTCTCTTCGCCGGTACTATCACTGGAGACACAGAGGGTAGTGTCGTTGAGGACAGCCTCGCTCTTATTGCCTCAGGTGATCTGGATTCTGAAGCAGACGACGGGAGTTCTCTCAATTTCCTTGGCCAGGGTATTGTTGGTAACTATGGTGCCTTGGTAATACAGACTACAGGGGCCTGGATTTATACACTCGACGGTACTGATTCCGATACCAATGCTTTAGGTGCCGGCGACATGGCTACTGATCGGTTTGTTGTCCAGGATAGCGAAGGCGATGTTGCGACTATCGCCATTAACGTTGCAGGTGCCAACGACTCGCCAACCGCCGATGCCGGAGATCCTCAAACGGTCACTGATAACAGTGCCGTTGTTCTGGACGGTTCAGGCTCAGACGATCCCGAGGGCTCCCTCCTGACCTATAGCTGGTCCGAAATCACCAGCCCGAGTGTCGGCATAAACCTGAGTGCCAACGATGTCGAAAGCCCCACCTTCACCGCCCCCGAAAGTTCAGTCGATTACGAGATCGTCTTCGAGCTTTCGGTCAGCGATGGCAGTCTTTCGAATACGGACACAGTAACTATCGACGTCGATGTTGACAATGACCCGCCGATTGCCGATGCCGGCGATGAGCAGAATGCTGTGGAAGGCGATACAGTCGCTTTGGATGGTTCGCGTTCACGTGATCCTGAGGGTGCTGCCCTGACCTATGTC
>RKSB01000031.1 GCA_007571095.1 K189A clade bacterium
CGTTGAAGTGCCTACTCTGGGAGTTATCTTTGGCCTGGGTTACTCTGGCGGTGCCATTCCGCTGGCCGCCAGCAACATGATCCTGTCAGTCAGGGACGGTGTTTTCAACACCATACAGCCGCAGGGGCTGGCCAACATCGCCCGAAAATACAATCTGTCGTGGCAGGAGTGCGCCAAGCATGTTGGAGTATCGGCCTATGAGCTTTATCAGCAGGGCAATATTGACGGCATTATCGACTATGTTCCAGGAGAAAACGGCAATCAAACAGAAAATTTCCGTTCGGCGATAACCACCGCTTTTGAAGCCATTGAACAGAGCCTTCGAGGGTTTGTTCAAGACAATAGCTACATCATGGATTACTACTCTGCGGCGACGGCTCGGTATCTGAAGCAACGGACACTGCCGACCACAGGCCAGGAAAAAACGGGTGTAAACGATGTTCCCAGGTTGCTCTTCAGGCATTCGCCGGCTCCTTCCGAGTATTCCGGCGTGTTTGGTATCGTTGCCCGGCACCTGCGCTATCTCACCATTCGAAGAAGAATTCAGTCAACCTCCAGAACCCAGTATGGTCGTCTGGCCAAACAGGAAGCCCCTCAAGGTGATCTCGCTGACCGAATAGAGAAGGAAAGGCGGGTTTACTTCGATGCCTGGATTCAAAATCCGGACAAGTTGATGTATCTGGAATCATTGACCCGATTTCTGCGCAACTACCGAAGCAAGCGAAAGTCGATGGAAGCAAATCGGGGCAGCATCGCCCGATTCCTGTTCGGCGAGCCCATGCAGAACTACCAGATTGCGCGCAGACAGCTGATCGCCGAGTTTGTGGCCTACCTCTACAATCGCTGGAAAAACAGAGCGCACGATAATCTGGAGCTGTTGATCGAACACCTTGAGAACATCAAGGAAACAAGCTACTACATACAGGTCGACGACATTGTCGATCCGGAAGGCGTTCTCGGCGTACTGACAGAGAGCGACGAAGCCTACCTCGTTTATTTGAGGGAGCACATGAGCCATGAGGGTCATAAGCTCCTGCGTGGCTGGAAGCAGGGCAAAATGTCGGTATCGGCCGCCCGCAATCGCCTGGCCAAGGAACTCAACTACATGATGCGAGAGAGGCTACTGGCGCGCCAGGAGTTTGCCGACTCAGTGCGCTCCAGGACGGTTGATCGAAGACGTGCCGGTGCCAGAGCACAGCCAGCCACCGTACCTCATTCTCGTTGGCTTCTGGCTGAAATTTTTCCAGGCCTGATTCGTAAAAAACAGGATTCGGATTCTAAAGTGCCGATTGCGGATTTGACCCTGCTTGACCTGCTTGAACACGAAGACCTGCAGACAGATTTTATCCACGCGTGTCGTCAGTTTCTGGTCTTTGGCAGAGTATATGACCAAATTCTCGGCAACCTGAATCAGGTTGCCCGAGAGGCTGACGAAACGGGAGGGCTGACCGAAAAGGCCATGCATGACCTGTTGAGTCTCGCTTACAGGAATGTAGCTGGCTTGGGGCCTTCTTCGCTGCCGCAGGAGGAAGCCGGACAGCCAGGAGTGGAAGAGCTTTTTCGGGATTGGTACACAACATTCAGGGATCTGGCTGACCGAACCGCTTTTTTGAGGAATACGGAGGAGTGGAAAAAAACCAGCCATCCACATTTATCAGACACCCTGTTTGTGGTGGTAACCTTTCTGTTTGAGGTGCTTATTCCTGGCTATCTGAAGGGCCGAAAGAGCGGCAAGCGCTACAGCAGCAAAATTCGACCCAAACGCATTGGTCGCAAGAAAGATTTCTGGAACAGGCTGACGGTTGCCTATCAGGATTTGCAATTCCAGTCGTTGTTTCAGCAACAGAAGCAGACTCACCCCATCACGCCTCAGCATTTTATCGACAGGTTCCTTGACAACTACCGGGAACTGGATGCCGATCTTTTGAGTTCGGATCCGGTCAAGTTTCCCGGGTTTCGGCTGTCGATTGAAGATGCCCTCGACAGAGGCCGAGCACCCTGTGGTGTATTGACGGGAACAGCCGACTTCAAGGGTTTGGAGGGCCCGATGAAGGTTGGGGTTGTATTGTCTAATGCGGCTTTTCAGGCCGGTTCATTTGATATGGCCGGCGCAGAGAAATTTTGTCGCCTGCTGGTGCTGTGTGCGGAAAACCGGTTGCCGGTGATATGTTTCGTCTCTTCTGGCGGCATGCAGACCAAGGAAGGTGCGGGCGCGCTTTTTTCGATGGCCGCAGTCAATGATCGCCTGACGAGATTTACTCGGGACCTTGAGCTGCCCGTTATTGTTTTCGGCTATGGTGATTGTACCGGTGGTGCTCAGGCCAGCTTTGTAACGCATCCGCTGGTGCACACCTGCTATCTGAGTGGTTCGTACATACCTTTTGCCGGCCAGATCGTGGTCTCTTCCCACTTACCCTCCAAATCATCCATGGCCAATTATCTCGCGCTGGTACCAGGGTCAATGCAGGGTCTGGTACGGCACCCGTTTCTGCCCGATCAGGACAAGGCCCTGCGCAAGATAGATCCGGAAATCCCTCTGCCCGAAAGCACGGTAGAGCAGGTGGTTACCGATGTCCTTACTCATCGCCAGCACAGCCAGAATATTCTGGCTCCGGTCAAAACAGTTGATCGAAAACCGGTCGAGCCTGCTCAATCAGTTCAACGAACACTGGTTCACGCCAGAGGCTGTACCGCGGTCAAACTCATTCGTATAGCCCAGAAAAAGGGCATCGAGATTGTGCTTGTGCAATCTGATCCCGATATGGATTCGGTTGCGGTCGATATGCTGACGGACAGGGACAGGGTGATCTGTATAGGCGGCAACACTCCCGACGAGAGTTACCTGAACGGCAGTTCGGTGATCAGAATTTCCGAGCATGAGAAGGTGGATGCCCTGCATCCCGGCATCGGGTTCCTGTCTGAGAATTCCCAGTTTGCCGAGTCATGCCTGAGTCGAGGCCTCAATTTCATAGGCCCGAGTGTTGCCAGCATGGAGGCAATGGGCAACAAATCCAACGCCATCGGTACAGCACAGGGTCTGGCGGTGCCGGTGGTCCCCGGCAGTCGCGGCATACTTGCCTCAGAAGGGATGGCCGTCGAACTGGCTGAAAAGATCGGTTATCCGGTTTTGATCAAGGCAGTTCACGGTGGCGGCGGCAGGGGAATCCAGATTGTCGAGCGCCCGGAAGACTTCGTGGAAATGTTTTATCGAGTACAGGCAGAAGCCAAGGGTGCTTTTGGTAACGGCGATGTTTACCTCGAAAAGTATATCCCTTCACTTCGTCATATCGAGGTCCAGCTACTGCGTGACAGCCACGGCAACACCTTGATACTGGGTCTTCGAGACTGTAGTGTGCAGCGCAACAAGCAGAAAATCATTGAGGAGTCCGGAGCAACTCTGCTGTCCAGCCAGCTGGAGGAGGCTGTCTATAAACACAGCAAGGCTATTGCCGAAAAAATCAACTATACGAGTGCAGGTACCGTTGAGTTTATTCACGACCTGGAGCAGGACGAAATTTACTTTATAGAAATGAATACTCGGCTACAGGTGGAGCACCCGGTGACTGAACTGGTTTCCGGTATTGACCTGGTAGCTGCCCAGTTCGATATCGCCGAGGGTAAAAGCATTCAGGAGCTTCGAGTCGGGCGAAAAGGCTATGCCATCGAGGTGAGAGTCAACGCCGAAAAGGCTGAACTTCGAAGTGACGGCACTGTTGCCTTGAGGCCAACCCCCGGCCTCGTCAAGCAGTGTGACTTTCCAGAGTCAGAGGGTATTGAATTGATTCTTGCGGTGGCCGCCGGCAAGACGGTATCGCCTTTCTACGACTCCATGATAGGTCAGATTATCGCCCATGGAGAGGATCGACTGGATGCCGCCACGAAGCTCTATAACTATCTGAGAAAGGTCGATATTCGAGGCATTTCCACCAACATTCCGTTGCTCAAGCGAATACTCAGGGACGAGGTCTTTTTGTCCGGCAAATACGACACCGGATATCTCGACGGCTTCATGAAGCGAATCGATATGGATGCCTTTCTGAAGGAAGTCGAGGCTACCAGCGACGACTCCAATATCATTCGAGCGGAGAAACTGGCCATTGAGGGCAGCAACGAGATCAAGGTACTGTCTCCTCTGACGGGTACCCTTTACCTGACTCCTTCGCCGGCAGAACCCAACTATGTTTCTGAAAACAGTCTGGTCAATGTGGACCAAACCCTGTGTCAGATAGAAGCCATGAAGATCTTCACTCCCATTTCGTTGAAGAGCTTTAACCGGAGTGGCCGCGCTCTCTACAAGCCCGACCGGAAGTACTTCATCAGGAGCATCCAGTACGCAAACGGCAGTCAGGTCAGTGCGGGCGATCTGCTTTTTGCCATCGCTCCGCTTGAAGAGGCTGGTTAGGGAGCTTGCTGTCTCTTCTGTCGAAGGCCAGTCTGGCTCTCCTATTTCGTTGAAGAGCTTTAACCGGAGTGGCCGCGCCCTCTACAAGCCCGACCGGAAGTACGTCATCAGTAGCATCCAGTACGCAAACGGCACTCAGTGCGGGCGATCTGCTTTTTGCCATCGCTCCGCTTGAAGAGGTTGGTCAGGAAGCCTTGCTGTCTCTTCTGTAGAAGGGTAGTCTGGCTATTCTTGCAATTTTTTTCTGATTGCGAATCACCAGGCTGAATGTATTCGGAATGTCCTGAATGACTCGGGCCAGCGCAATTCCCTCTTTCAGAGTCGGTGAGTAAACTCCACTGGTGATGTGTCCGGACAAGCGACCGTCAGAGTAAATCTTTTGGCCTGTGCGTGGTATTCCGGGCTTTTCTACTGTCAGGCCAATCAATTTGTGTGTGGTTGCCTGTTGTTTGCGTTGAAGGGCACTTCGACCGATAAATTGCCGGTCTTCCGGCTGCCAGTCAACCAGCCTGGCCATGTTTGACTCCAGAGGAGTGCATCGGTCATCCATGTCCTGACCATACAGGTTCAGCCCCGCTTCAAGACGTAGTGTATCTCTGGCGGCCAGACCTATAGGCCGGACTCCTTGATTCAGCAGATGACACCAGAGTTCTGTTATGGTTTCGGCCGGTGCGATAACCTCCAGGCCAGCCTCGCCGGTATAACCGGTTCGAGCAATCCAGGCCGACCCTGCAAAGGTACCGAAAAAGGATTTGAGGCTCTGAATGCTGGAAAAATAATCGGCCGGATAGAGCGAGGCATTTGCAAGCGATGTCGGCCCCTGTATCGAAATGATTGCCAGGTCTGTACGCTCACGAATGCTCACTCGATTCGTCTTTTGGTCTGCCAGACACTTCTGAAGCCAGGCTTTGATCTTGTCTCTGGTTCCACAGTTGCTGACCAGTCGATAAGACTCATCATCGAGCCGGTAGAGGATGACATCGTCCATGACGCCGCCCTCTTCGTTCAGCAGTGCGGTGTAGAGAGCCTGCCCGATTTTCATCCTGGCGGCATCGCTTATCAGCAACAGACGCAGAAAATCAAGGCTGTGGTTTCCTTCGATATCGGTTATGGCCATGTGGGAAACATCAAAAATGCCCAGGTTATTTCTCACAGTATGGTGCTCTTCGATCTGAGAACCGTAATGCAGAGGCATTTTCCAGCCGTAAAAGTCAACCGCCTTGCCGCCTCTGGCCCAGTGCTCTTTGCTCAAGGGGGTTTGATTCATGCGGGTTGCGTTCTCCACAGAGACTCTGGCAGATCTCCAGAGGCTACCTTGACTGCGAGCGACGAAAGAGCGGTTGACCGGTTACCCAGATCGAAGGCGCGATTTCGCAATAATGCAAGGACAGGTGTTTGTTGTGCAAAGCCGAAGCGCAGGGTTTCGGCAAAGGCAGTCATCAAGGATGTGCGAATCATACGGCGATACTGGTATCTGGCCAACAGTCCGGTACTGACCAGATGTCTCGACTCCGGCTTTCGCTGGGCTATCAGGTGCGCCAGCCAGGCCGCGTCTTCAAAGCCCAGATTGAGCCCCTGGCCGATGAGCGGATGGCTGGTGTGTGCGGCATCACCGACCAATACCAGAGAATCCTTGAACCATTTTCGAGCGTAGCAGGAGTTCAGCGGAAACTGCTCGCGTCTTCCAACCTTGACGATCTGCTCGGGCTGAACCTCCAGAGCCTTGGCCAGCAGCACCGAAAACTCATCAACAGACGAAGAGGCTATTTGCTCGGCCTGATCAGAATGGGCTGACCAGACAATCACCACTCGCTTTGGCTGGCGAATGCCGACCGGCAGAATGCCGATGCAACCGCGCCTGACAAAAACCTGCCTGGCTCGATTTCCGTGCTCCGATGCCAGCTCGACAGCAGCTACCAAGGCTGTCTGTTGATTCGACCATTGATGTACAGGCAATCCGGCCAATTCCCGAGTCTTTGATTGAGTGCCGTCGGCACCAATCAGCAAGCCGGCTTCAATGACTCTGCCCGATGAAACCTCTACCTTCAGCCGGTTGTCTTCAAAGTCAAGGTTGCACAGGTTCTGCTCGCTTAAAAGTTCTACGCCGGCCTGCTCTTTGAGGCTGTCCATCAACAGACCTGCAAGAATATCGTGATGGACAATATTGCCAAGCTCTGTCTGTCCGGCATCTTCGGCGTTTATCTGAATACGGCCGGTGCCTTCGCCATCCCAGATTTCCATACTGTGGAAGGGGCAGGGCTTGCCGGCCAGCAGCCCGTCCTTCAGGCCGATGGACGACAACAGCCGGATTGTTGCCGGCGACAGTGCATAGACTCTCGGGTTTTTCCAGGCGAGGGCTTCGGTGGTTTGAGTAGTCCTGGCGGGTGCACCGGTTGGTTCAACGATGGTGATTTCCAGCCCCTGTTCGGCCAACAGTCGGGCGGCCAACAGGCCCACCAGACCACCACCGGCAATCAGGACAGTGTTTGGATTTTGCAACCTCTTTGCGCTCCTTTATGACCCCATCAGACGTTCGATTTCATCAACCTCTTTGGGCACGTCTCCGGTCAGTATTCGAGGTCCGTTCTCGGTGATTGCAACACTGTCTTCAATACGAATACCCAGCCCCCGAAACTCGGGCGGACTCTGGTTGCAATCCGAAGCAATGTAGATACCCGGCTCTACCGTTGTAACCATGCCGGGCTTGAGCATTCTGGGCTGGCCATTCAGGCTGTAACTGCCGACATCATGCACATCCAGACCCAGCCAGTGCCCCACCTTGTGAAGGGTAAACGGCTTGGCTGCATCTGTCTCTATCAACTCTTCGAGTTCTCCGGTCAGGATCCCCAGTTCCAGCAGACCCTGAGTCAGCTTTCGGTCCGTTGTCTGCTGAAGCTGACTATAGGGTACATCCGCAACACAATCCTCGATGGTTGCGAGCTGCGCCTCCAGAACCACCTGGTACAGGGCTTTCTGGGCGTCGGAAAAACGTCCATTCACCGGAAAGGTTCTCGTCAGATCAGAGGCATAGCCCGCCAGTTCGCAACCGGCATCTATGAGCAGCAGGTCGCCGTCACGCAACGGCTGATTGTTATCGACATAGTGCAGAATGCATGCCCTTTCGCCGCCGCCGACTATCGAAGTATAGGCAGCCCACCTGGCTCCGTGGACCGCAAACTCGTGTAGCAATTCTGCCTCGATTCTGGACTCTGACATGCCGGCTCGACACTGCACCATGGCCCTTTTGTGAGCCAGCGCAGAGATCTGCCCGGCACGCGCCATAATCTCCAGTTCGCGAGTGCTTTTGTGTAGTCTCAATTCGCTCAGCAGGGGGTTGAGGCTGATGAGCGAAGAAGGCATTTCATGGCTCGACCGATTCTCTGTCCATGACTGGCCGAGCCAACGCAAAATTTTTTGATCAAGTCCCTGATCGTCTCCAGGATCAAAGTAAAGGTGAGCGTAACCCGCGAGGATATTCGGGAGTTCTGACTCCAGTTCGGTTATTGAGTAAGCAGCATCAAGTGCGAGTTCTCTCGTAGCTCGCTCCGGCCCCAGCCGAGGGCCTGTCCATTGCTCCGACAGGGGATCCCGATTCCGACAAAAGAGTATGGATTGGCTTTCTGTCCCTTTTGATGTGAGCACCAGCAATGCCTCTGGCTCTTCAAAGCCTGTCAGGTAAAGAAAGTTGCTGTTTTGGCGAAAGGGGTAATCCGCATCGGCGTTTCTCTTCACCAAACGGGCGGCCGGCACCAGAGCCACACTGCTCTGGAGCATTCGTTCGCACAAGGTTTGCCTGCGTTTCTGGAACTCCTCGTTGTTGGTCATGGGCGTTAAATTGCACCACTGATGGGCCCCTCAGGCTGAGGCCTATCATACTTGGGAAAACTTGTGCTTGTCATCAGGTATATTTGACCGAAACCTTTCAGGGTTATATGCTTTGGAAGCTTTTTGTACGCTTTAAGGATGTTTGTTGTGGCCGATGTCGGGGTGAAAAAACTTGAGCAGAAAGTACAAGAACTGATGGATCTATGCGACCGGCTTTCCGCAGACAACAAAAGGCTCCAGAAAAAACACAATGAGTGGATGACAGAGAGATCGCGCCTGCTTGAGCATGACGAACTGACCAGGCAGCGCCTGAGGGCCATGTATGATCGCTTGAGTGCACTGGAAAAGGACTGCGCCTGATGCTCGTGGTTCAGAGCCTTCAGCCAGGAGCCTTCAGCCAGGAGCCTTCAGCCAAAAGGAGCCTTCAGCTAAAAGAAAATAGAAAATAGAGCCTTCAGCTAGAAAGGGAATAGGAGCCTTCAGCCAAAAAAGGGAATAGAAAATAGAGCCTTCAGCCAGGAGCCTTCAGCTAAAAAGAGCCTTCAGCTAAAAAGGGAATAGGAGCCTTCAGCCAAAAAAGGGAATAGGAGCCTTCAGCTAAAAAGGGAATAAAAAATAGGAGCCTTCAGCCAGGAGCCTTCAGCTAAAAAGAGCCTTCAGCTAAAAGGGAATAGGAGCCCTCAGCCAGAAGGGAATAGGAGCCTTCAGCCAAAAAAGGGAATAGAAAATAGGAGCCTTCAGCTAAAAAGAGCCTTCAGCTAAAAAGGGAATAGAAAATAGAGCCTTCAGGACCAGAAGAAAAAGATAAAAATTCCTTCGACTTAAATGACTGAAAAATCCGCGAACACAACCAAACATCCGGTTTCTATTGATGTGTTGGGCCGACCCTATACGATCTTGTGTACTCGGGAAGAGGAAGAAATCCTGACCCGCTCGGCGGAAGAGCTTGATCAGCGCATACGCAGAATTCAATCGGGACTCAATCCGGTACAACAGCAACGTGACCGGATTATCGTAACCGTTGCACTCAACCTGGCGCGCGATCTTCTTCATCAGGCGAGCGAAACGGAAAACAGGAATCAATCTCTTCAGGGAAAGATTGACTCGCTTGCGAGCGGCATCGAACTGACACTTCAGCAGAATGCCGACAACTCCTGACGGAGTGCAGCCTGGCTTAAGAATACGCGTCGATCCTGTCGACTCTGGGCGAGCAGGAGACTGCATCCTCTCGGTGTAAATCAGGTCGCTTGAAGCCAGGCACGCCCACACAGGGCGGTTAATTGAAAAGAGGCTGCCCAAAAGAGGCAATTTTCCTCTTGCTGCCTTTCAAGTGCCGGTCTATACTCGGTAGTGTCTATTTCTGGGCAGTTCGCCAGACTTGCATTTTTGCCCGTTGAATTTTTTCAGGGATCGAAAGCCGGGTGCAGGTTGTGCAGGCTCGTCTTTAACGGGAAGCCTCAGTGCCTGGTGTGATCGCCACCTTTGGACTCAGGGTTCAAAGTTTGCTCGACAGCGGCTGCTTGGATTTTCGGACACCCTCCTTGAACGGAAGGCTTCGGCTTCGTTCCGTTTGCTTCGATGAGTTCGAGCCTTTACCGAGAATCTATGGCTGTTAAAGAAGTTCTCAGGATGGGGCATCCGGTGTTGCGCCAGAAAGCCGCGCCCGTCTCTCTTGGAAAGCTTGGTTCGAAGTGGATTCAGTCTCTGGTAACCGATTTACAGGACACGCTGGAGTCTGTCGGCGGAATTGGCCTGGCTGCACCCCAGATCGGCGTGAGTTACCGAGTGGCGATCATTCGCATTTCCGGCGGGCCGACTCGTTACGGCGAGCTTTCTCCCGTTCCTCTGACTGTCTATATCAACCCGACTCTCAAAGTCCTCGATGAAGCCTCGCAGGGGTTTGTCGAGGGGTGCCTGTCAGTGCCCGGATTAAGAGGCTATGTCGAGCGGCCTCGGCGCATTCGCCTGCATTTTCGTGATCTGGCCGGCAACTCGCAGGAGGCTGAATACTCGGGGTTTTTGGCTACCGTGTTTCAGCACGAATTCGACCACCTTGACGGCCTCCTGTTTGTTGATCGCATGACCAACATGACCAGACTCTACTTTGAAGACGAATTCAATCGGTTTCATGCTGGTCCGCCCAACCATTAACTCCGCCCGTTTCTGGAGTTTCGAGAAGAGGCTTTGGCTTGAGTAAGGCCAAACAGCAAGCCGCCCGTGCTGCCCTCAATGCCATTCGGGAAAGGTTTCACCCGAATGAGGTTATCGGCATAGGTACCGGCAGTACAGTTGAGTTTTTTATTGATCTGCTGGCCGAACACAAGGGCGAGTTTGCCGGCGGAACGGCCACTTCGGTGGCAACAGCACTCAGACTCAAAGAGAGAGGCATCCCCGTTTTCGATCTGAATGACGTGGCTGTCAAGGTTTATATTGACGGTGCCGACGAGTCCGATTCACAACTCAGGCTGATTAAGGGAGGGCATGGTGCGTTGACGCTCGAAAAAATCAACGCCGCCGCCGCTGAAACCTTTATCTGTATCGTAGATGAGTCAAAATTTGTCGATCAACTCGGCAAAACGCCTTTGCCGGTAGAGGTTATTGCACAATCCAGAACCCATGTTTGTCGACAGCTGGAGAAGATGGGTGGCCAGCCTTCTCTGGAAGAGGGCTTCCTGACCGATCACGGAAATCCGTTATTGAGGGTGAGCGGGCTGGACTTTACCGATCCGGCAACACTGGAGTCGCAGATCAACGACATGGCCGGAGTGGTTTGTTGTGGAATTTTTGCGCATCGTCCGGCGGATATCCTCTACCTCGGTCACGAAGAAGGTTGTCGGGAAATCACTTCGCCATAATGCCGGGGGTTAACGGCTCAAGAACCCCTTTTTCTGATTGCCTGACTGGGCACAGAGCCTTCAGCTAGAAGGAGCCTTCAGCTAGAAGGAGCCTTCAGCTAAATAGAAATAGGAATGGAGCCCTCAGCCGAAAGGGAATAAAAAAGGAGCCTTCAGCTAGAAGGAGC
>RKSB01000177.1 GCA_007571095.1 K189A clade bacterium
GGTTTCGCCGCCAAGCTTGACGAACTCGCCATGATAGTAGCTGGCGGCCTCACAATCGCCTTGTTGAGCATGAATCTCCGCCAGCCCCAGCCGAGCCAGCAGAGAATCGGTTTTAACAGCCTCAATAAAGGCATCATACGCCCGCCCTATGTCTCCTGACCTAAGCCAGCAAAAACCCAAATTCTCCTGAGCGGCGGCCCGGTGAACATAGGTCAAATCCCTTGCTGCCGTGAGTAGAGCACGACAAGCCGGTTTGTATCTGGCCTGAGTAAACAGGAAGACTCCGTAGTTGTTCCACACCTGACTTGATTGAGCATTCAAACGCAGGCTCTTGCGAAAACTGAACTCCGCCTGCTTCGGGTTTCCCTGACGGGCATGCACCAGAGCCAGCAGCCCGTGGGCTTCGCTGGATCGGGGCCTGACCTTCAAGGCTCTTTCAATCGCACTTTTGGCGTTTGAGTAGTCAGCCAGTTGAAAGTAGCCCTGAGCAACCCTGAGATGTGCCTGCAACCTTTCCTGATCTGTGCCTCTGGGCAAACCGATGACTTCCGTCACACAGCCTGTCAGCAAAAACAGCAGTGCCTGACTCACCAGAAGACCTCTGAGAAGAGACATTCGGCGTAAATTCAGGCGGGCAGGGTTTGAGTGGCCAACTGGCGATGCCGAAGCCTGCGTTTTGTTCTATCTGTAAACCGGCCGGCCAACTGTCCGCAGGCAGCAGCTATGTCGGCACCTCGGGTGGTTCGAACCGTCACCCTCAAACCAGCCTTCAACAAGCCTTCGGCAAAGAATCTGACTCTCGTTTTCGAGGGTGCTTCATAACCGGACCCTGCAAAGGCGTTGAAGGGGATCAGGTTGACCTTGCAGGGCAGGTCCTTCAACAGCCGAATGAGTGCCCTGAGATGGCCATCGGTATCATTCACATTACGCAACAAAACATATTCAATAGTCACAACACGTCCACGTCCCAATGCTTTGTTATAGAGTCGGCAGGCATCCATCAACTGCGCAATGGGATATTTCCTGTTCAGGGGTACGAGAATGTCCCTGAGCGTGTCATCCGGTGCATGCAGGGACACCGCCAGGGATACGTTTGAGTGCTCGGCCAGCGAATGAATGGCTGGCACCACACCGGCGGTGCTGACCGTCACCCGCCGCCGGGACAAGCCAAAACCAAAATCGCTCATCATCAAGTCGGCGGCGGCAAGCACATTGTCGAAGTTCAACAGGGGTTCACCCATACCCATGAAGACCACATTGGTGATGCTTCGGTCTTGAGTGGAATCAGTCTCTCGAAGCCGCTCTCTGGCCAGATAGACCTGACCTGTGATCTGACCACAGGCAAGATTGCCGGCAAACCCCTGGCGGCCGGTGGCACAAAAAGCACATTCCAGGGCACACCCCACTTGAGAAGATATACACAAGGTGCCTCGGTGAGCCTCTGGAATAAAGACCATTTCGACGCACTTGCCCGGTTCAATCGCCAGCATCCATTTGCGAGTGCCATCAACCGAAACCTCTTCAGATTCAATGTCTGGCAGAAGGAATTCACCGCATTCCGCCATTCGCTGACGAAGGTCTTTGGAGAAGCTGGTCATGTCGGCAAAATCCAGCACACCCTTGTGATAGACCCACCGCATCAGTTGGCTGGCCCTGAATGAAGGTTCACCCAGTTGAGCGAACCAGGCCTCCAGTTGGGCCTGACTCAGATCGAAGAGATTGGTTCTCGCACCTGAGGGGAGCATTCAGTCCCGAGAAAATATATCTGCGTCTTGAAAAAAGAAGGCGATTTCGCGTTTCGCAGACGATTCGCTGTCGGAGCCATGCACCGCATTGGATGCAATCGAACTGGCAAAATCCGCACGTATCGTGCCGGCGTCAGCCTTTTGAGGGTCAGTCGCCCCCATCAGCCGTCGATTTTTGGCAATCGCATTGTCGCCTTCGAGTACCTGCAACATGACAGGACCGCTACAGATAAAGTTCACCAGTTCGTCAAAAAAGGGCCGTTCCTTGTGCTCGGCATAAAACCCCCGAGCCTGCTCGGTGCTAAGACGGGCCATTCTGGCGGCTACGATGCGCAAGCCATTGCTCTCAAAGCGGCGATAGATTTCACCGATACAATCCCCGGCCACTGCATCCGGCTTGACAATGGAGAGCGTGAGTTCCCGTTTCATAAATCCATCCATAAACCCAAGGCAAGCCACTGATTGTAATAAAAATCTGCTTTTATTGCCAAAACCGGTATTTGAAAAACTCGTTTTCGGCGAGCGATTTTCGTTCGACCGAATAATCAGGCACGCAGGCTGCTGAGTACCGCTTCCAGCCTTTCCGCAGCAAACAGGACGTCCTCTTCGGTGGTCGGTCTGCCGAAACTGAAGCGAAGGCTGCTGTCGGCCAGGTCTTCCCGAATGCCCAGAGCAAGCAGTACATGAGAGGGTTCGGTTTTGAGCGAGTTGCAGGCTGACCCACCGGAAAGAGCAAGATCGGCTGACAGTGCCATCAGCAAAGTTTCGCCATTGACGCCGGGAAAGGCCAGGTTAAGTATGCCGGAATAGCCGTTCGGGCTTCCGTTCACAAGAAATTCGACAGCCGAGCCCGACAAGCTGTCGAGAAAGAGTTTTCGCAACGTCTCCAGACGTTTCAACTCGGCAAGAATATCCTTCCGGCCACCGCAAATAGAAGCCGTACTACCGAAGCCAACCAGTTGGTGAGTGGGCAGAGTCCCCGACCGCATGCCCTTTTCATGGCCGCCGCCGTGCATCTGGGCGGCCAGCTGAATATCGCTGTCAAACCGAACATAAAGAGCCCCGACACCCTTGGGGCCATAAATTTTATGCCCCGAAAAAGACATCATGTCCACTGCTGACTCCCTCAGATCAATCGGTATCTTGCCGAGGGCCTGGGCGGCATCCACGTGCAGAGCCACTTTCGCATCCGCACACACCTGAGCTATGTCGTTAACAGGGTTGATGGTGCCGATTTCGTTGTTGATATACATCAGGCTCACCAGCACTGTATTGGGTCGCAACGCCGCCTGTACGTCAACCGGAGTCAGTATTCCTTCGGCAGAAGGCTGAAGCCGAGTCACCGTATAACCCCTGGCTTCCATATAGGTGGCGGTATCCAGCACGGCATTGTGCTCAATGGCTGAGGTGATCAGGTGCCCCTTCTCTTCGCCTGACCGAACAGAAGACTCAAGAAAGCCCTTGATGGCCAGATTGTTTGATTCGGTCGCCCCCGAAGTCCAGACCAGTTCCCAGGGATCACAACCCACGAGGGTCGCCAACTGTTGACGAGCCTGTTCGACCGCCTCTTCTGCTTCCCAGCCGTACTGGTGCGACCGTGACGCCGGATTACCGAAACAGTCCTCTAACGTGAGGCATCTGCTCATATCGGCGGCCACTCTCGGATCTACCGGTGTTGTTGCCGCATAATCCAGATAAACCGGTCGTCGCTGAACAGACGGTGACCGATGTTGCGAGGCAGCCATTGAGTGAAGACCAGAACCAGGTGCCTGCGATGTCGAACCGACAGTCCGAAAGACGGTTCGCCGCAGGAAGTACAGACAGACTCCTAAGGGTACTATACATCCTGTTATGATGTCAGCCAATTCGGCCTCGCAGACCTGCAATGCACCCCTTTCTAAACAAAGCCATTCAGGCTGCCCGCAGGAGTGCACAGATCATCCGCCAGTCAATGGATCGACTCGACAGGGTATCGGTCGAAGTCTCCGCCGACGGGCATTTGGTGAGCAGCGTTGACCGGTCGTCAGAAGCGGCCATTCTCGACCTGCTCAGCACCGCCTATCCTGACCACACGCTCGTCGCCAGAGAATCCGGTACCGTCGTTGAAGGTGCGGGTGAGTTTACCTGGTTTATCGACCCGCTCAACGGGAACACCAATTTTCTGTACGGTATTCCCGACTTCGTCATTTCGATCGCCTGTTGTGGTCCTGAAAAAATCGAACACGGCCTGATTCTGGATCCGGTGCGTGAACAGCAGTTCTCGGCTTCGTTCAATCAGGGTGCTCTGCTGAACCAGAGACGCATTCGAGTCAGCGACAGAAGTGACATTCGTCAGGCCATGGTGGCCGTGAATCTGCACCACAAGGCCGAAGGCGATGCTCCCCTGCCGGCGGCACTGGCCGTCAGCCGGCTGGCCAGAGGTGTTCGATACAGCGGCTCAAGGGCACTGGACCTGGCCTACACCGCCGCCGGACGACTTGACCTGATGCTGGATACAGGCTGCCCGCCCTGGGAGATAGCAGCCGGCCTGCTGCTTGTTAGAGAAGCCGGCGGGCGAGTCATCGATTTTTCGGAAGAACAGTACTGCCTTAAGAATGGGCAACTGATCGCCGGAGTCACTCGGCAGGTAGACCAGGCACTGAAGGCTCTGGGTCGGCGATGACCCTCAGGGCAAAAGGCTCTCCTGACGAGAACCCTCTTTTTCCGGCAACAGCAGGTCCTGACGTTGAATCTTCATCGCCAGCAGCACATTGGTTGCCACGTAGATGGAAGAATAAGTACCCACCAGCACGCCGATAATCAGGGCAATCGAAAAGCCCTGAATCAGTTCACCGCCAAAAATGAGCAGAGAAAAGAGCACCAGCAATGTGGTTCCAGAGGTGACCAAGGTACGTCCAAGCGTCTGATTCAAGGACAGGTTGATCACATATTCAGGTTCTCCTGTGCGCAGCAATCGAAAGTTTTCCCGAATGCGGTCTGAGATCACGATGGTGTCGTTCAGCGAGTAACCGATTACTGCCAGCAGAGCGGCCAGAACCGACAGGTCGAACTCCCAGCGGAAAATCGAGAAAGCACCCA
This sequence comes from K189A clade bacterium, assembly GCA_007571095.1. Lineage (GTDB taxonomy): Bacteria > Pseudomonadota > Gammaproteobacteria > Pseudomonadales > Azotimanducaceae > RKSB01. Next base: position 4,824 of record RKSB01000177.1, read on the forward strand.
GTACAAGGGTGATATCGTGCGCCAGAGCAACCACCGCACCGACCGCAAACTTGAACAAAAACCGAAAGACGATATAGATCATCACCAGACCCAGAGCACTGATCAGAGCGATGCCTCCCTGCTCTCTCAATTCCTCGCCAACCACCGCACCCACAAATTCGGCGCGTCGCAACATCACCGGCTGGCCTTGTTCAGCCAGCCGAGCCAGTACTCTGTCTCCGGTAGTTGCCGCATCGCTGCCGGTGCTCACCGGCCACCGCCCGAGAATATCAGTGGGGGCCCCGCAATGCTGAACCAGCGGGTCCTGAAAGTCGCCACCTTCAAGGATCTTTCTCACTTCATCCGGGTCGACCGACTGCTCATAACCAATCTCAACCAGCGTACCGCCGGTGAAATCAAGCCCGAGATTGAGCCCGGAAAATCCCAGCATGGTGACTGATGTCAGCAGTGCAATCAGCGAAACAACCAGCGCGCCGAGACGGATGCGCATGAAGTCAAAACGAACCTGAGTTTCCTGATTGGCCATTTAGATTGCCAGCCTCTTCAGGTCGCGACGACCATAAATCAGATTGACCAGTGCTCTCGATACCATCACAGCGGTAAATACCGAAGTGATTATTCCAATCGACAGGGTTACGGCAAAACCCTTGACTGGCCCTGTGCCAATGGCATAAAGCACGATAGCCACAATAAATGTGGTCAGGTTGGCATCAACGATAGTCACCAATGCACGTTCATAGCCCATGTGAATGGCCATCTGAGGCGTTCTGCCCCTGTTCAATTCTTCTCTGATGCGATAAAAAATCAGCACATTGGCATCAACGGCCATGCCCACTGTCAGGACAATGCCTGCAATGCCGGGCAGAGTCAGAGTGGCACCAAGAATCGACATCAGGGCACTCAACAGAATGACATTGATTATCAGGGCGACATTGGCAATCAGCCCGAATACTCGAAAATAAACCACCATGAAGACCAGAACCAGAGACAGGCCCAGCAGAATTGCACGAACGCCGCTGTCTATATTTTCCTGACCCAGAGAAGCACCGACAGTTCGCTCCTCGACTATGTACATGGGTGCCGCCAGTGCACCCGCCCTCAAAAGCAGTGCCAGGTCGCGAGCTTCGCCCTGAGACAGGCCGGTAATCCGAAAGCGGTTGCCAAGCGGAGCCTGTACGGTGGCCAGGTTGATCAGGCGTTTGGTCTCATAGGGTGTAACTCTTTCGACCAACTGGCCGTTTTCATCCTCGATCAACTCTGTACGCGTTTTGGTTTCCTTGAAGACAACACCCATTCGCCGACCCACATTGTGGCGGGTAGCTCGGTACATCCACTCGCCACCAAGGCCGTCCAGAGTAATGTTGACCTGAGGCAGGGAGGTTTCCGGGTCAAAGCCCGACTGGGCGTTGGTCACTCGATCGCCCGTGACTATGTTGCGCCTTTCAAGCCTGACTCGAAAACCCTCGTAGCTGTAGCCGATAGTGTTGGCCGCTGATTCCGACGGGCGAGCCTCCATGTGGAATTCGAGGTTGGCCACCTTGCCGATAATCTTCTTGGCTTCGGCACTGTCCTGAACGCCAGGCAGGTCGAGGACAATCCGGTTGCGGCCGAGACGTTGTACCAGCGGCTCAGAGACGCCCAACTCATTGACTCGATTACGCAGACTTTGCAGGTTCTGTGAAATCGCATAGTCTTCAAGCTCCGAGAGGGCACTCGGACGAAATCTCAGGACCAGTTTCGTTTGTCCCGGCGGCTTACGGACATCGTAATCCGTCATCTCTCCAGCCAACAAATCCAGTGCCTGATCAGTCAAATCAGCCGTATCGAAAGTGGCTTCTATGCGATCTGGAAAGGTCTTGACCAGACGATAACGAAGCCTTTTGCTCCGAAGTTCGTTTTTGGCCTCGACGCTCCCCTGCTCAAGCCTTTCGGCCAACATTTTATCGACATCCACCTCCAGCAAAAAATGCACGCCACCGGAAAGGTCCAGGCCATACTTCATCGGGCTGCCGCCCAGAGCAGCCAGCCAGTCGGGCGTGCTGGGTGCCAGGTTCAGGGCCGTCGTAACCTGTTTTCCAGCCAGCAGAAAGCTCGTTCTCAAAGCCTTCTGGGCTTCCAGTTGAATAACATTGGAGGCAAACTCGACGACCAGATTGTTGCCTTCGAGGGCAATGTCCGTATGCGCGATACCGGCCTCCTCCAGGCTGTCCCTGGCCAGTTCGGCCACCGCTTCTGCGTCCACCGGGTCTTCAACGCCTATCTGAATGGCATGGTTTGGCGGGTAGAGGTTGGGCAGTGCGTAAAGCGCACCTGTTGCGATCAAAAAAAGGATGGCTGCGTACTGCCACCAGGCGTACCTGTTGAGTAGCCGAGGCGGTTCTCCGCTTCGAAGGTGACGCTCCAGGCCGGCAGTCAACAACTACCTGGATCCGTCTTTGGTGGTCTTCTCTTTGATGTTCTTCAACGTACCCTTGGGCAGAGTCGCAACCACAGCATTTTTCTGAAGGCTGATGTCAACGCCTGAAGCCACTCGCAGGATTACGTGATCATCGGCCACCTTGACGACTCGTCCCATGACTCCGCCGCTGGAAATAATTTCGTCATGTTCGGCCAGCGAACCGACCAGTTCTCGATGTGCCTTGTTGCGCTTGCTCTGAGGCCGCCAGATCAGAAAATAAAACAGGGCGACAAAGCCCAGCAACAGCAGGGGTTCAAAAAATCCGGGCGACTGGGCAGGCGGTGCGTCGGCTGCAAAAGCGGTGCTTATCATCCAATTCATCTTACAAGCTCGTTTGTGTTTATTCTCTTGGTTCGGTGTGTAGTCGTGTCGGCCTGGTCAAACCACAATGGAGGGCAACTCAAGCTGCCAACCAGTGTAGCGACGCTCCAGAAACTCACTCAGAGTGTCCGCTTCAAGGGCTCTTCTGAAATCCGCCATCAGCTGCATGTAGTAGTGCAGATTGTGCAACGTGTTCAATTGCTGTCCCAGCATCTCATGGCACCTGTCCAGATGGTGAAGATAAGCACGGCTGAAATTGGCGCAAGTATAACAAGTACAGGCGTCGTCCAAAGCAATTTCAGAGCTTTTGTGTTCGGCGTTGCGAATGCGCACAACTCCCTTGTGAGTAAAAAGATGACCATTTCGAGCATTTCGCGTAGGCATCACACAATCAAACAGATCGACTCCCCTGAGCATGGCCTCGATCAGGTTTTGCGGAGTGCCTACGCCCATCAGGTAACGCGGTGCATTCACCGGCATTTGAGGCAGGACGGCACTCAATATCCGGTACATCTCAGCGGCCGACTCACCCGTTGACAGGCCGCCTATCGCATAGCCGTCAAAGCCTGTTTTCGTCAGACCAGCCAGCGAAGCCAGCCTTGACTCCTCACACAGCCCACCCTGAAGGATGCCGAACAGGGCCCCTGGCCCTCGGTATGCTTGCCGGCAACGCTCAGCCCAGCGCATGGACAGCTCCATGGCTGCCTGAATTTCAGGCTGCGGGGCTTCGGCGGCGGGGCAAGAGTCCAGTACCATCGCAATATCCGAACCAAAAACAGTCTGCGCCTCCATGCAGTTCTCGGGCGACAAAAAAATCTTTTTGCCGTCGATGGGAGAGCGAAAGCAAACGCCCTCTTCGTCAAGCTTTCGCAAGTCGGCCATGCTGAATATCTGAAAGCCTCCGGAATCGGTCAGGATGGCACCGGACCAGCCGATAAACTGGTGCAGACTCCCGAACTTTCTGATCACCTCCAGGCCCGGCCTCAGCATCAAATGCAGAGTGTTGCCCAGGATCAGCCCTGCTCCCATATCACAGAGCCTGTCGGGCGAGATATGTTTGACCGAGCCATAGGTACCTACCGGCATAAAGGCTGGAGTCGATACTTGACCGGAACGAAAGTGAAGCCGGCCAAGTCGAGCCTGGCCCAATGATTTTCGCAGTTCAAACAACATGGCTCGAAGGCAGAATGAGCATGGCATCGCCGTAGCTCAAAAACCGGTAACGCTTTTGAACGGCGTCGGCATAAGCCCTCATGGTTGCTTCATAACCGGCAAAGGCGCACACAAGCATCAGCAGGCTACTGGACGGCATGTGAAAGTTGGTAATCATTCCATCCACCACCTGAAAATCATAAGGCGGATAGATGAAGATATTTGTTTCGCCTGTGCAGGGTTGCAACTCGCCCTCCGCAACACTGGATTCAAGTGCCCTGACGCTGGTGGTGCCCACCGCAATGACCCGTCCTTTGCGTGCTCGGCAGGCCTTTATGCTGGCGACGACATCGGCCGATACTTCATACCACTCGCCATGCATGCTGTGCTGGCGAATGTCCTCAACTCGCACCGGCTGAAAGGTACCCGAAGCAACATGCAGGGTGAGTTCGCAACGATTCACCCCCTTGCTGGCCAGCGTATCCAGCAGATCCTGATCGAAATGCAGGCCGGCGGTCGGGGCCGCCACCGCCCCCGGGCGCGATGCATAGACGGTCTGGTAGCGGTCATCCTGCTCGTCGGCCGGCCTTTTGATATAAGGAGGCAGAGGCATGACACCCACACGCTGGACGATCTTCAGAGGACTGTCCTCCGAGTCGAACTGTATCTCAAAAAAGCGGCCTTGCCGGCCACACACCTCTGCTTCCAGAGCCTCCTGAGAAGACTCGATCAACAGACGCTGACCCGGTCTGGGTGATCGGGCGAACTTAAGTTGGCACAATATCTTTCGTTCGGCCAGAAATTTCTCAATCAGGATTTCGCCCGAGGCACCACCGGGCAGCTTTCTGCAGAATATCCTCGCCGGAATCACTTGAGTATTGTTGAACACAAGCAGGTCGTCCGAGCGAAGGTGGCCGAGAATTTGACCGAAATGCTCATGCCGAAAGTGGCATCCGTTGCCAGCCTCCATCACCAGCAGACGGGAGCCTCTCCGCTTGAGTGCAGGGCGGTAAGCGATCAGTTCTTCGGGTAGCTCGTAAGTGTAGTCAAGCCGCTTGTGCATCTATTCAGAATCAGCACTTCAATGTCTGACATAATGGTAACTCGGTCAGAGTAGCCACAAGCCGCTGGCCTGCCTCTGTCCATGCCGGGATGGCGGAATTGGTAGACGCGCCGGACTCAAACTCCGGTGAGGTAAAACTCGTGTCGGTTCGACCCCGACTCCCGGTACTCAGCCCCTGTCAGTTCAAAGCCCTGTCACTTAAGGAGAGATGGCTCGGGATTCTGTAAATATCTGATGACAAAGCAAAAAGGTTTTCTGCGAGTCTGCTCGCCGTCTCCCACAGTTATTTGCCTGCCTTTATCCGCGATCAATTATTCGCTAGAAGAAGAACTTGAGGCCCGAAAGTAACTCCAAGTTATAGGATGTCTTTCAAAAGTATTTGATATGGATGATCTTTAGACGCCGAAAATGGCACGAAAAATCCTTTCGTCAACTGCCTGAAAATCATTTTTATATCGAAAATACTTTTGAAAACATATACTTATTAAGATTATAAAGATACTTGATTAAGTTGTATTATTAAACTACTATTCAACTAGGGAGTCATTGAGAAATCTGACGACGAGGAAGGCCCATGTCCGAATCAGCTTCTGCAGAAAAAGAGACCTCCAGCATGGTTACCAGCGACAGTGCGAAATTCGAACAGGAAATTGTTGCGTGCAAAAAACGCATGGAGGCACTGGCCGATTCCAGCGAGGAAGATCGGGGCTACCTTATCAAGGCCTACGAACAATGCGTCAAAATTCGCGAAACCCTGCTTAAAAAACTGCCCGAAGTTGACAAGACATAGCCTCGCCGAAGAAAATCCGGCCCCTGTTCGATAACAAACTCTTTTCGCTGGCCCTGCCAGTTCTCTCTCCTGGACTCCCCTGCTCTGCCAAAACCCGCCGGCCTGTTCAGACGTATCGGTGCCCTTCTGTACGACAGCCTGCTGGTGGTGGCCTGCTGGATGGGCACCGCTGGTGTGTTGATCCTGATAAGCGGCGGAGAGGTTGGTGGTGCCTGGTTCCAGTCTCTGTTGCTGGTAGAAAACTATCTCTTCTGTGCCTGGTTTTGGCTCAAGGACGGAGCAACTCTGGGTATGCGAGCCTGGCGGTTAAAGGTACAAACGGAAACGGGCGGAAAAATCACCCTTAATCAAAGCCTGGTCCGCTACCTCGCCGGCATTTTCTCTCTGCTGGCCTTTGGCCTCGGTTACCTCTGGATTCTGTTGGATCGAAGGAACCGAAGCTGGAACGATATGGTCAGCAATACGCAAATTATCTATACTCCCAAAGGCTGAAAATCAGCCTTCATCAGTTCTCTGTTCTCTCATTCTGGATGATCTCAACGACTTGAGTG
>RKSB01000210.1 GCA_007571095.1 K189A clade bacterium
CCAAGGGCGATGATCCGTTCGGTCCACAGCCGGCCTTCTGTAAACAGCTTGCCGATCGCGACAACATCCTGATAATTGATCGTCCAGACGGTGCGCTCGGCACTCACCGGCTTCAAAAAGTGAATATGAGTACCCGACAGCCCAGCCGGATGAGGGCCTCGAAAGGTCTCTGCCACCACGCCGTCGGCCTTGCCCGTATTCGGCGAAAACCCCTCGGCCGTACAGACAAAAACCTCTCCCTCGGTTAACCGGGAGACGGCTTCCACACCGGCGGCAAAGTCCTCGCCGTGAGTAGCCAGAACAACCACTGGATCGGCAGCCAGCGGATTGGTATCCATGACGTTGATAAAAATGGCCTGAGGAAAGGGTGAATTATCGGCACCGGCGGGCACCTTGCTGAAGGGCCGCGTTCGAAAAGCTGTCCACAAACCCGAATCGACCAGCTGTTGACGAACTGCCTGCGGCTTCATTCGAACAAGTTCTGATCGGTCGTGTTTGGGAAAGTAAACCTCCTCTTCCCGATCATCCAGGTCAATCGTAACCGAGATCAGGGTGCGTCTGGCTCCTCTGTGAATGTCGCTGATGGTGCCGCCACCGGGTGCTGTATAAACGACACCGGGCGTTTTCTTGCACCGAAACAGCACCTCGCCCTTCTTGACCTTGTCGCCCAGCTGTACTGCCATGGTCGGGCGCATGGTCGGGTAATCTCCACCCAGCAGAGCCACCGAGGAAACCGGTCGAGCATCCTCAATGACCTGCTCGGGAGTACCTGCAACAGGCAAGTCCAGTCCTCGCCGAATCTCAATCATTCGCAAGATTCCGAAAAAAAGCCTTTATAACAGCCGATTTAATCTGGTTTTCAATCTACTTTAGAGAATTCCCGGAAGCCACAAAGGGCTACACCGAACCGCCGTTGATGCCCTCAACTGAAACTCCACCAACACAGACTCTTTCGCCGGTAGCAACCTTTCACCCTTCATCGACAACGAGTCAAAAACTGAACCGGTCGGCGGAGAAGGCTTCATAGGTCGCCTGCAATTCCTCTTTACTCACCGCATTAGGCGCGATGATGGCGGTGTGCACACCGCCATCGGTGGCTTCCCGAATACGTTGGTGGCAATATTCGGCCGAGCCGGAAATCGAGATTTCATCCACCAGTTCATCGGTCAGCGCAGACGTCGTTTTGGCTCGATCCTTTTCCTGCCAGCCCTCGGCAATGGTTGAAGCCGCCTGCTCAAAACCCGCCCAGGCCAAAAATTTATTATATACGGGGTTGGCATAATAAGGCGCGAAGGCGGCCCGAAACCTGTTTCTCGCAGCGGCCACATCGTCGGTTACGCAGACCATAAAGCGATTGACCACCTCGATGTCATCAAGCGACCTGCCCGCCCTCTCGGCACCCGCTTTCAGGTGAGAAATCATCTTAGGCAGTGCTGGCCGAGGCCACAGATTGAAAATCACGCCGTCGGCGTGTTCTCCAGCCATTTCAATCATCTTGCCGCGCAGGGCACCCACATACAGAGGCGACGGATTATCCAGAGGCGGTTGTCGATAACCCTTGCTGTGCAGGGTTTTCAGAGAAAAGTCCGATTTCTCACCAGCGAGCATGGATCGAACCATCAACAGAGTGTCGCGAGTTCGAGTCAAAGGCAACTCCATCTTCTGACCGTGCCACGCTTTCATGATGGTCTCGCTCGAGCTGCCGAGGCCGAGCACGAAGCGATTCGGCAAAGCCTGACTCAGGCAGTAGGCACTGGCCGCCAGAACTGCGGGTGTTCTAATGTAAACCGGTGTGACTGCCACACCGATTCGAATTCGCTGAGTGTGGCCCGCCAGAATACCGCACAAGGTCAGTGCGTCAGGAGCACCTGTGTCGGCAAGCCAGGCATCGTCAAAGCCGTGCTTCTCAGCCCATTGAATGGACGAAATGCTGTCCTGGACATTCGGGCCAGCCGGCAGGGTAATGGATATTCTTTTGTTGAAGGGCATTGCCGGTTCCTCTTGCAAGGCAATGCCCTTCATTTTAACGCTGAATGACTGCCTCAATCAATCATCCGGACAGATTGCCTCAAACTACCTGAAAACGCTACACCGACCGCTTTCGGGAAATCCTGAATTTTTCTCCCTCAAGTCCTCTGGAAAAAACCGGCTTTCGCGATGACCGGAATAAAAATGCTTGCACAGAGCCTTTCCGCTCGGCGACTCGGTGAAGACAGATTATGCGGAGTGCTTTCGGCTGCATGACTTTCAGGCTGCACCATTAACCTCATTAACCTTCGTCATTAGACGTCGAACTCAAGGCACAGCCAATGATGGCTCCTTGATCCTTGTGCGAGTTCCGTTCAAGACAGGCCTCAAAAAGAAATGATGCTGGATTGAATGGGTCAGCTTCGGCAAGCGCGTCTACCCACAGGCCGAATCAATCAATGGGTTCGAGCAACCAGGCAAGCAGTCGAATCGACGCCTGCATTCACTCGACTCCTGCATATTCGAAGCATATTCGGTGAACTATATCAGGATTTCTGTGTCAAACAGGCTGAGAATGCCTGATTATTACATATTAATGAAAAATCTCGTAAAAAATAAGCAGTATTTTTGTTTATTGACAAGGATTCTCTATATCGGAATTAGCAGACGATAAGCCTATGACGCAAACCAAGCATTCATGCCTGGCATTCCCAAACCCGAATCGACTTCTCGCTAACTGGAGATCGGAGGAAAAGCAGGGAGAATGAAGTTGTGTGCCGGCAGAGTATGCGGAGTGCTTCTGAGTGCATTACTCTCCGTTATCTCAATGGGCACACAGGCCCAGACACCGGTTGCCAGCATAGTGGTAACTCCCGAGACTGTCGAAGAAACCAATAGTGTCACCCTGAACGGGTCAGAGTCGACAGGGTCAGGCCTCACCTACGCCTGGTCTCAGACCCCTGACGAGACAGTGACCGTGTCTCTGAGTAGCAAGACCGCTGAAAGCCCCACCTTTGAAGCACCTGATTTAACCGGAAGCTACACCCTCAGCTTTACGCTGATTGTGAGCGATGATGCCAGCCCTCCCGACACAGCCACAGCGAGCGTGACCATCGATGTCACCGGTGACAATGACGAGCCGAAAGCCAACGCCGGATCGGATCTGGAGACCGGACTACGGAGTGTCGTCATACTGAATGGTTCGGCAACTGACGATGGCGGTACCGTCAGCCTGACCTATCGCTGGATTCAGACACCAAACCAGACACCGACTATTTCCCTGCGTCAAAACAAGACCCCTTCACCCAACTTCGTTGCCCCCAACTCAACCGCTACACTCAGCTTTATCCTGACGGTCAAGGATTCCGGTAACAAGGAAGGTACGGGTACTGTCACAGTTCATGTTCGCGATGTAATTGTAGATGCCGGCAACGGAAAGACCATCGATGAAGGGGATACTTTGCGCTTCTCCCCCTACGCATCATTTAGCAGGGGTTCCCGGAATATCAGGTTTCTATGGACTCAGACACCAAACCAGACACCGGTTGTTAGCCTGATAAGCCCCACCCACTTCGCTTCGAGCTTCGTCGCACCCGATTGGACCGGCGACTATGAGGTCAGCTTTATTCTTACCGCCCAGGCCCTTCTTCGAGGGGCCGGAGGAGCCTTGGACCCCATCACAGTCAGCGATCTTGTTGTTATCACGGTCGATGCCGACAATGATAAACCCACTGTCAGTGTAGCGGCTGACCTGAACGCCACCGAAGAAGGCTCGGTCTCGCTGACGGCGACGGCCACCAACCCGGATGGAGGCGAAACACTCACCTACAGCTGGACCCAGGACGACACGGATGCAGTGTCCGTCAGCTTGAGTGATACCACAGTACTTGAACCCATGTTTATCGCCCCTCAGTCCACTGAAGGCTACACGGTTCACCTGACGCTGGCGGTATCTGACAGTGCACAGACGGTCACGGCCACGGTGGCGGTCGATGTCAATGCCGGCAATGATGCCCCGACCATCACCGCTGGCGATGACCAGAATGCCGCCGAAGGGGCAGTCGTCAGCCTGACCGCCGCCACCGCCA
>RKSB01000121.1 GCA_007571095.1 K189A clade bacterium
GTCCAGACGATCGTCCTTCACGCCAAAGACTGCGCACTCGGCGATTGAAGGATGTGAAAACAGGGCACTTTCGACTTCGGCACAGTAGATATTCTCGCCTCCTCTCAGCACCATGTCCTTCTTGCGGTCAACGAGATACAGGAACCCCTGCTCGTCCATCCTGCCCAGATCGCCGGTATGCAGCCAGCCGTCGGTGATGCTGGCGGCGGTCGCTTCCGGCTTGTTGAGGTAGCCTCGAATGACAGCAGCACCCTTGACCCAGAGTTCTCCGATTTCGCCCAGTGCGACCTCTCGGCCATTTTCGTCCACCAGCATGGCCTCAAAGGAAGGCAGAATGCGGCCGCAACTGTCGGGTCTTTCGATAAAGGTGCCGCCGCCAATCGTGGTGATGACTCCGCAGGTTTCGGTCATACCATAACCTGTGCTTGGAATCGCAGTCTCAACCCTTGAATCGATTTTCTCTACCAGATCGGGCTGCAACTGGGCACCGCCTCCACCAACGATCCGCAGGGTTGAAGTATCGGCTTTTGCAAAATCAGGGTGTTCAATCAGCTCTCTGGACATCATGGGCACGCCTGTCAGACCGGTTACTTTTTCCTGTTCAATCAACCGCAGGGCCTCCTCTGGGTCCCAGCGATACATCAGTATCAGCTTGCCTCCTCCGGCAGTAAACGGGTGAAGTACACAGTTGTTGGCTGTCACATGAAACAGCGGAGTTGTGACCAGATAAGTATTCTGGGGGAGTTCCGCTGGGTCGGGCAGTGGTGTGCCGCTTAATTCCTGAATTCTGGCCTGACACAGAGTGGAAAACATCAGGTTCAGAATGTTGGTCACACAGCCTCTGTGAGTGAGCTGCGCGCCCTTGGGTACGCCAGTGGTTCCCGAGGTGTAGAAGATGCAGGCATCGGCGTCGGCGTCAATCGGAACATGCGGTAATTCCTCGTCGCCCGACACCAGATCAATCCAGTCGGTTGTCCACTCCGGCATTTCACCTCGAGCCCGAACGATCACCACCGGCATGTCTTCAAAGCCTTCTCGGTTTCGCCAGAAGCGTTCCAGACGCTCCTGATCGCAGATCAGCACGCTGGGCCTTGAGTCCTCCAGTGCGTAGAGCATTTCCTGCGTAGTCCACCAGGCGTTCATGCCTACGACCACCGCACCCACCGAAATGACCGCCCAGTAGCTTAATATCCACTCGGGGTAGTTACGCATGGCGATGGCCACTCGATCACCCGAACCGACACCATTCCGAATCAGCCAGTTGGCAATACTGGCGACCTGAGCGTGTGCTACCGAGTAGCTCCAGCGATCCTGGTTGTAAACCATGTATTCAAGGTCTCCGAAGGCTCTGGAGAACAGCCAGACTTCTTTCAGGCTGGCAGGTCCTTGACGAAAACAGGGAATCATCTGGCCGAGAACCTCGGCCTTCTCCACCTCAAACTGCGCGCCGCTGGCGGTCAATTCTCGCCAGGCCTGTTCATAGTGTTCATACATGGTTCTTCTTATTCCTCCTCGCTATACAGGAAATGAACTGGTTGCTACTTGAAATCGTATGACTCGACCAGGTTGAGTGACGGAGCCTTGTCGAACTCATCACCCTCATAATTTGAAACCTGTGTCGAAAGCCATCGAGAGTCATTCTCTTTTTCGTCCTGAGTTCACAGGCTCTGACTGGCGGCAGAGACGCTGGTTGCCTGATGATACTGCAAAGGCTTTTTCTGTGCTTATTCTTTCGCAAGGCAAATCTCTCGTTTCTGAAAAAGTGGAACTGCTGCGAGTGCGAAAAAAATACTCACCGACTCTGGCCCGACCTTCTGCCTGCATTCCGACTATTTGCATTGCGGGTTACCTGCTCGGTTGCAAACGACCGGCTTCGAGCTTCTGTTCAGTGCCGCAAACAGCTTGTCGAAAGGCTGACGAATCGTGTGTCGAAAAACGGCCAAACCGGCCACATAGCGGCCTCAGTTCTGTTGCCGGTCAATCCTTTCCCTTTCGATCAACTCATCCACTCTGGCCAGAACTTCCCGAAAGCTCTTGTTCTCCGGTGTTACCACGAACCTGTCGGCAACCACCATCGTTGGTACTGAGGACACCTTGTGCCGACGAGCCAGCCGGTTGGCCTGCTCCATGGCTTCAGCCACTTTCTCCCCTTGAGCCACCGCCTGGAATTCCTCGGCGCTGGTCGAATCGTCCAGAGTGATGAAGTTGGCCACCGCCCTTACGGTGATCAGGTTGAGCCCTCGGTCATGCAACCCTTCAAACAGTCGTTGATGATTGGTGTCCAGCAAATCGAGCTCTTGCATCGCATAATAAACTCTGGCCAGCGATATCCACAGCCTGTTGCCACCACCGAAAGCTACCTGCTGAAAATCGACATCATTCGGCAGGGTTTTTTTCCACTTCTGAACGATCGGATCAAAGTCACGACAGTGGTAGCAGGCGTAAGAAAATATCTCGCGAACAGGGATTTTATCGGAAGACTCGGCGGCATTGTCGCCAGAGACTCCGTTCTTCGCGGCATTGTTCGGTAAACTCGAATACCAGAGGACAAGGGCTGCCAGCACTACGCCACCGATGACTCCTGCGATCACCAGTAGCCTGGTGGGCGGATTTTTTGAACGCTGGCGGGCGAAAGCGGGTTTTTTAGTCATGGAAAGAGAACTCCTGCCGAAAAAAAACTTATACTGACAAACGCGCCAGAGGCCGGAGTGCCTGCAACGCGCTGGGAAAACATTATACTGGTTGAATATTGAGCGGATGAGAGCCATTCGGCCCGAAGCGTCTCGTCGATTCATACAACGGAGAAAAAATTATGAAGTTAGGTTTTCTATTTGGTTACTCGGGTTCAAAGATCAGCATGCCGATGGACATTATCAAGCGAGCCGAAGCACTGGGTTATGATTCTGTGTGGACAGCAGAGGCTTACGGCTCCGATGCCGTCACGCCGGCGGCATGGATACTTGCCCAAACCGAAAGGATAAAAGTCGGTACCGCTATCATGCAGGTACCTTCAAGGACTCCGGCGATGGCGGCAATGACGTCAATGACGCTGGCGCAATTGTCGGGCGGACGGTTTATTCTCGGCGTGGGTGCTTCAGGCCCACAGGTGATTGAAGGCTGGCATGGTACACCTTACGGCAAACCCGTCACTCGGGTTCGAGAATACATAGAGATCGTAAAGAAAATCTTTGCTCGCGAAGGAGTGCTGACATACGAAGGCGACCAGTACAAGATTCCCTGTCTGGCAGAAGGCTCCACCGGTCTCGGAAAACCCTTGAAGAGCATTCTGCACTGCACCGAGGATATACCCATCTATACCGCCTCCATTACACCCGCCGGTGTAGCCATGGCGGCATCGGTAGCAGACGGCTTCTTTCCGGTGTGGATGGATCCTGATCAGTTTGATATCTTTGCCGAACCTGTCGAGCGCGGACTGGCACGGGCAGGAAACGGAAAAACCCACTCGGATTTTGCCATAGCACCTTTTGTAACCGTCTTTATGGATGACGACATAAATCGGGCCAGAGCCATGGTCAAGGGTGGCATGGCTCTGTACATAGGAGGCATGGGTGCAAGAAACAAAAACTTCTACAACGACTATGCCAAGCGGCTGGGCTTTGAAGAAGCAGCGGTAAAAATCCAGGACCTGTATCTGTCAGGTAAACGGGACGAAGCCGCCCATGCAGTGCCGGACGAACTGGTGGATGCCTGTCACCTGGTCGGCCCCAAAGAACGCATTCGCGACCGAATGAGTCGCTGGATTGAAGCCGGCAAGAAGGGTCATGTCGACAGTATGCTGTTGGCGGTTCGGCAGCCGGAAGCTCTGGAGTTGATGGCAGAAATCGTACTCTGAGTTGATCGAGGCATCGGCGACAGGCAAGGCAGGTAATGATCTGAACCAGAAGAGCCATTCGTCCGGCAAGAAATTCCGGGTCTCCATCCCGCCAGGCACATGACTTGTCGCAGAAGGCTCGGGTGTAGTTGAGCTGAAACCGGACATTGGGGTTTGG
>RKSB01000109.1 GCA_007571095.1 K189A clade bacterium
ATCCTTGAAACTATTCATGGAACGACAGAGACGGCCCGCAAGAGCCTGTACCACCGAAGTCAGGAAAAAAAGAGCCAGCAGAGGTGCGCTTTTTTCTCAACCAAGGCCCTGTGACCTTTCTGTGCCCGCCTTCGCGTCTTTTTCTGAGCATGGAATGAGTGTTGTGAGTTTGTTTTTCTGACTCTTGCCTGTACCTGTGCAGGAGTCTTCTCAGGATAACTCGTCATTTTAGTGACCTGCGTCTTGTACACCCTCGTCCCTGAGAATGCCGTGCCGAAGGAAAGAATTCCAGACATTTTCATTCACACCCTGAACAAGGAATCCCTTCGGCAGCACATGAGCACACAAGGTTTTCGCACTTTCAGGAGGCACGGAATCGCCAGAGAAAAGCCGGTAGCTTCACCGGTTCCGCAGCCTCCGGTCGTAGCGTCTTACGGCATAAAATGCTAATATATTCCTTTGTGGTATCAAAGCGATGCATTGTCGGTTGAGCAGTCAGACAAAGCAGGATTGACGGTGAAAAGAGAAGCACACAACGGCGAATTTGAATACATGAATGCCGAGCAACAGGCATATTTTCTGGAGAAATTACAGGATTGGCGGGGTCAACTGATGCTTGAGGCCACCCGTACCATGAAAACCATGCAGGCAGATACTCGAAACTTTCCTGACGATGCCGAACGCGCAAGCCAGGAGGAGACGCTGGGCATTGAGTTACGGACTCGGGACAGGGAGCGCAAGCTAATTCGAAAAATTGACCACACCATAGACCTCATCAAGCGTCGGGAGTATGGCTACTGCCGCGTTTGTGGCAGGGAGATCGGCATTGCCCGGTTGGAGGCGAGGCCTACTGCGGAACTGTGCATCGATTGCAAAACGGCAGATGAACTCAAGGAAAGACATCTGACTGACTAGTCTGGTCAGAATTCCCTTTTCGGGTTGCCCTGTTGCTCTTCGATAGCCCGAGCCCGCCAATAATGATTTGAGAAATGGTGTAGAGACCAGTGTAGTGGACTCGCCGGCTCACGTGGACAAGGCTATTCGGAAACTCCGATCCTCCTGGCTGACTCGCAAGCAAACCGGCCGGCGTTCGGTTGAACGTATGAGCAGCCTGCACACGCTTGCGGATCTGCGTTGCGATATCTCAAGGCAACAGCTCGATGATCCTGCTCTGGATCATTTGCGAGCATTTGCTCTGGACAGGGGTTTTGAAAGTCATCGCCGGGCACTCTTTGCCGGCGAGTCTGTAAACGCCGGTCAACAGCCGGCTTTGTACACGGCGTTGCGTTCGCCAAAAGGTGATGCCTTGATGCCGCCCTCTGTTTCCGCTCAAGTGGCGAGTAGCTTAAGCGAGATGGCTGACTCTACTCAGTCCCTGATCAGCGGTCGCTGGCTGGGAAGCAGTTCAAAACCAATCAGGGACATTGTACATATAGGAACTGGCGGCAGTTATCTGGGGCCGGCTCTGGTCTGTTCAGCCCTGGAATCTTACGGTCTGGGTCGAATTCGTTATCACTATGTCAGCAATGTTGACGGTGCGAATCTCGCCGGCGTTTTAGCCGGCATTCATCCCGAGCAGACGCTTTTTTTGGTGGTATCCAAGTCGTTTACGACTCAGGAGACGCTCATGAACATGCATTCAGCACGCACCTGGATGCTGGAACGGGGGATCTGCCAGAATCTGGATCGTCATTTTATAGCCATCACTGCTCACCCGCAGAGGGCAAGAGGATCATCGGTGAATTTTGCCCGCATCCTGAATTTGTGGAGTTGGGTGCCAGGCAGGTTTTCAGTCTGGTCGGCCGCCAGCCTGATTGTGGCTGCCCATATCGGCATGAACGGCTTTGATGAATTTCTTGAAGGTGCTCGCCGAGTGGATGAACACTTTCTGAACGCCCCTGTAGAGGACAATCTGCCTCTGTTGCTGGCACTGATTGATCTATGGAACGGCAATGTCCTTGGGCTAAACAGCCAGGCTCTGGTTGCTTACTCGGAGCGACTCAAGTTGTTGCCTGCCTATGTTCAGCAACTCCAGATGGAAAGCAATGGCAAGCGAGTCTCTCGCACTGGCGAGGTTTTGAACCATTCCACCAGCAAGGTGTTATGGGGTGGAGTCGGAAGTACCGATCAGCACAGTTACTTTCAGTTTCTGCATCAGGGTACGGAAGTTGCAGCGGTTGACTTTGTGCTGTGCCTGGATGAGCGAGACAGCCTTCCTGGTCACCAGGACTGGCTGATCAGTGCCTGTCTGGCCCAGTCGAACGTCCTCGAGAAGGGCAATCAGGACACCAGTCTGTCGCCTCACCAGTTGTTGCCGGGTGGTCGGCCCAGCACTCTCATTGTTCTGCCTGCCCTGACACCGAAAACGCTGGGCCAGTTGCTGGCGTTGTTTGAGCACAGGATATTTTGCCAGTCTATCCTCTGGGGGAATAATTCCTTTGACCAGTTTGGTGTCGATCAGGGCAAACAGGTCGCTGAGAGGGTGCATGCTGCCATTACTCAAGACCAGCCAGTTGGAGACTCGGCGATTGACCGTCTGCTGGCTATATATAATGAACGGAAAGCTGAGTTTTTAGAAAGACGATCATAAGGGGCCATGCAGACGAAGTTTTATCCAGCACCTGAGCAGTTTGCTGCCAGAGCGCACATTCGGGAAGCTGAGTACAAAAGCCAGTATTCGGCATCCATTCAGAATCCAGAGAAGTTTTGGGCTGACCAGGCCGAAAGACTCGACTGGTTCAGGAAATGGGACTCGATCAAGTATGAGGACATGAAGGCCGGTGTCTTCAAGTGGTTTGATGGAGGCGTCCTGAATGCTGCTCACAACTGCATAGACCGGCATTTACCGAGCAGAGGTCAGCAAACCGCAATCATCTGGGAGCCTGATGACCCGAACGCAGAGCACAGGGTAATCAGCTATCAGGAACTCTACCTGCAGGTTTGTCGCCTGGCCAATGTTCTGAAATCAAAGGGCGTAACCAGGAGCGACAGCGTCTGCATCTATATGCCGATGATTCCAGAGGCGGCTTATGCCATGTTGGCCTGTGCTCGCATTGGTGCAGTCCATTCGGTGGTTTTTGGCGGCTTCTCGGCTTCGGCTTTGCGCGACCGAATTATTGACTCGGCCAGCCGAGTGGTGATCACCGCCGACGGCGGTATGCGGGGAGGCCGTCAGATAGCACTCAAGGAAAATGTTGACGAAGCCCTTGAGGCTTGCCCTCACCAGGTCAGCACCGTGATAGTGGTTGAGCACACTCGACAGCCGGTGTCATGGCAGGATGGCCGTGACCTCAGCTATTCCGATGCCATGCATTCGGCTGAGCAGGATTGCGCCTGCGAGCCTATGGCATCCGAGGATTCCCTGTTCATTCTGTACACTTCCGGGTCAACTGGCAAACCCAAGGGAGTAGAGCACACCACGGCGGGTTACCTGTTACAGGCCTCGCTGACTCACAGGTATGTCTTTGATTATCAGGAGGGTGACGTTTACTGGTGTACGGCCGATGTCGGCTGGATAACCGGGCACAGCTACGTAGTCTATGGTCCGCTTCTGAATGGTGCGATCAGCCTGATGTTTGAAGGCGTTCCTCACTGGCCGAATGCCGCTCGTTGCTGGCAGATTGTCGACAGGCACAAGGTGAGCATTTTCTATACCGCTCCAACGGCGGTGCGCTCGCTGATGAGAGAGGGGAATGCCCCGTTACAAAGTACCTCCCGAACTTCTCTGAGGCTTCTGGGCACGGTTGGTGAACCCATCAATCCCGAAGCCTGGGAGTGGTATTATCATCAGGTGGGGCAGAGTCGCTGTCCGGTAGTCGATACATGGTGGCAAACCGAGACTGGTGCGATAATGATCGCGCCTCTACCGGGTGCCATCGGCCTCAAGCCTGGCAGTGCCACTCTGCCGTTTTTCGGCATTGAACCCGCTTTACTGGATGAAGACGGCCGAGAAGTGCCCACCACCGAAGGCCGAGGCGAACTGGTCATCAAATCCAGCTGGCCAAGTCAATTGCGCACCGTTCACGGCGACCACCAGCGAATGATTGATGTGTACCTGGCCAAATACCCTGGCTACTACTTCACCGGAGACGCCGCCAGACGTGATATCGATGGCTACTACTGGATTACAGGACGAGTAGATGATGTGCTGAATGTTGCCGGTCACCGTCTCAGCACCGCTGAAATCGAAAGTGCCCTGGTTCTGCATTCGTCGGTTTCAGAAGCTGCGGTTGTGGGTTACCCTCACGATATCAAGGGGGAGGGCGTGTATGCTTTTGTCACTCTGATGCAGGGGTGCCAGCCTGATGAGACCTTGAGGCAGGAGTTGATCGAGCAAGTACGTCATGAGATAGGTCCAATCGCCAAGCCGGACTCGATTCAATGGGCACCTGCATTACCCAAAACACGAAGTGGCAAAATCATGCGTCGGATTTTGCGCAAAATCGCCGGCGGCAACACAGATGATTTTGGCGACACCAGCACGTTGGCTGAACAGGGCGTAGTTCAGCAGTTGATGAAAGGCCGTGAGGCCTGAGCCATCAAGCCGGCTCTTAATCGTCTTCCGAATCTTCCCAGCCCTCCTGTGCTCGCTTGATGGACAAGGAGACTCTGGTTTTGTTGTCTTTCTCCTCTACATCAACAACCACGACATCCACTTTTTCGCCTACCTCAAGGTAATCCAGGGCACTTTCGACCCATTCATCGGAGGAGATTTCGGACTTGTGAACCAGCCCCCGCAACCCAGGCGTGATTTCAACAAATCCTCCATAATGCTCGACATGCTTGACAGTGCCCTCAAAGGCATCTCCGACAGCCGGAATGGCTACCTTCTCCGCTGTCTGTCCGCCGGATTCATTCTGGCTTCCTGCGGGTGCTTCAGCCGAAATCTTTTCCGCCTGGTGAACGTCTTTCATCGATAGCTTGATGCGATTCTGGTTGTCCACAGACAGGACTACGACTTCAACCTCCTGGTCTTCGGTCAGATAGTCGGAGACATCTTCTATGTGTTCGCCAGTGATTTCCGAAACATGCAGCAGCCCCTGTTTGCCCGGCATAATCTCGACAAAAGCACCAAAATCGACCACGCTTTTGACTGTACCCTTATAGACTGTGCCTGGCTCGGGTTCGCTGGTAATTGCCTTGATTTTGGCGATAGCCTCATCAAGAGACGTTCTGGCAGAGGCGTAAATTTTGACAGAACCGTCCTTGTCGATATCGATGGATGCACCGGTTTCATCAGTAATTTCGCGTATGGTCGCGCCCCTTTTTCCGATAAGTTCCCGAATTTTATCGACCGGAATCTGTATGGTTTCAAATGCAGGTGCGTTACCCGAAACCTGCTTTCGAGGTTCAGCCAGTACTGCATCCATCGCTTCCAGAATGTGCATTCGAGCATCGAAGGCCTGCTTGAGGGCCGTCTCCATGATCTCGCCGCTGACACCAGTTACCTTGATGTCCATCTGCAGGGCGGTAACTCCTTTTCGAGTACCGGCGACCTTGAAGTCCATGTCACCCAGGTGATCCTCGTCTCCGATAATATCCGTGAGCACCGAAAAACGACCGTCTTCTTCGAGTATCAAGCCCATGGCAACTCCTGCCACTGATGCCTTGATCGGCACTCCGGCATCCATCAGAGACAGGCTTGCTCCACACACGGTCGCCATGGAACTTGAGCCATTGGACTCTGTAATTTCCGAAACCACTCTGACTGTGTAGGGAAAATCCTCTTCAGTGGGCAGCATTCTTGCGAGTGCCCGGCGAGCCAGGTTGCCGTGGCCGATTTCCCTTCTCTTGGGCCCTGTCATCATGCCGGTCTCGCCTACACTGTAAGGCGGAAAGTTGTAGTGCAACAGAAAACGCTCATAGTAGTTGCCGGTCACTGCATCTATCAGCGCAGCATCCTTGAGCGACCCCAGAGTTGCCGTTACCAGTGCCTGGGTCTCCCCTCTGGTAAACAGCGAGGAGCCGTGAGTCTTTGCCAACACCGGAGCCTCAATGGTGATAGGCCGAACTGTTGTGGTGTTCCGACCATCGGGACGTATCTGTTTGTCCAGAATGCTGTTGCGCATCTGCTTTTTATAGGCACTGTTCAGGACAGCCGACAGTGCTTCCGGCTTGTGTTGAGGCATGGCCTCTATGAGCTTCGATTTGAGGCTGGCCAGACACTTGCCTCGCTGCCCTTTGTCGTGCGTTTGCACACACTCTTCGATCTGGGCGGCATAAGTCTTCTCTATTTCCGCAAGCAGTTCCTGGTTTTCGTGCAATTGTTCGTGCTTCTGCTTGGGTTTTCCGGCTTCTTTAACCAGGTCCTCAATGGCATCAATCGGGGCCTGCATTTCTTTCTGGGCAAACAGAATGCCACCCAGCATCCGTTGCTCAGACAGTTCGGCGGCTTCCGATTCCACCATCAAAACGGCATCCCTGTTGCCTGAAACGACCATATCAAGCGTTGACTCCTTGAGTTCGGAGTAACCCGGATTCAGGATATAGTCGTCCGTGAAGCCGACTCTGGCAGCCACAAGGGGCCAGTGAAAGGGTAATTCAGACAAGGCCAGAGCAGCTACAGTTCCGAGCAATGCCGGAATATCCGGAGGGGTTTCCAGATCGGCAGACAAAAGGGTGCAGACCACCTGCACCTCATTCATAAAGCCGTCAGGAAAAAGTGGACGGATGGAGCGATCGATCAGCCGGCTGGTCAGAATTTCCTGTTCGCTGGGCCGACCCTCTCGCCGAAAGAAGCTGCCGGGAATCTTGCCGGCTGCGTAGGCTTTTTCCTGATAGTTGACTGTGAGCGGGAAAAAAGACTGGGCGGGTTTCGCAGTCGATGCACCGACGACACTGGTGAGGACCGTAGTGTCATTCATGGTTGCCCAGACAGCCGATGATGCCTGTCTGGCAACTCGCCCTGTTTCTAATGTAACTTCATTGTTCCCGTAAGTAAATGTGCGTTGAATTGGCTTCAAAATGACCTCCAGATATTAAGTATTTATATTTTTTTGCCTGTTCGTATATTTGAATCTGCTGATGACCGCTTGCGGCCGGTCTGGGGCTGAAGTCAGGGGGCACTAAGCCCGTCTTAGCGTCGTAAGGACAGACGTTTGATTAAAGTGGCGTAACGACTGGCGTCTTTTCTTTTCAGGTAATCCAGCGATTTTCTGCGTCTTCTGACCATACGGATCAAGCCATATCGAGAATGGTTGTCTTTGGCATGCTCCTTGAAGTGCGATTGCAGAGCCTCAATACTTGAGGTCAGCAGGGCTACCTGAACTTCAGGAGAACCCGTATCGCCCTCTGATCGCTGAAACTGCTTGACGATCGCTTGTTTTTTTTCCGTGCTAAGGGCCATGATCAAATTGTTCTAACGGCGTCTTGTCTTCAATTTTTGCTGTTCTATTTTACTTTTGATCAGCTGGTTGGGTAAAAGATGTTTTTCTGTTTGACGATTATAACGCCAAATCGGTTTTCTGTCTGTGCCTGTAGAGAATATTCGGGCAGTTTTCCTACGCTTGCTTCAACAGGTCTGAGGTCTCAACAAGCCGTATCGGCTTGAGTTGGTTGCGAGCAACCTGCCCGATGCCAAGAAACAACTCGTCGCCTTGAACTTGCCGAACAAGTCGAACTCGGCCGTCCGCCTCTCCCTGGTCAAGCGTTACAGCCTGCCCTCTTGCAAGTGCCTGAGTCTGCGTCTCCGTGAGGCTGAGTGCTGGCCAGTCGGGTATCATCGAACGAATCGGCTTGAGATGTCTGCAAAGTGCTGTCCGGGCAGCCTTCTCCAGAGAGGCCATGTCTACTGAGTCGCTTTCGCTGTAGGGGCCGCTGTGTGTTCGCCGAAGCGCGCAAAGATGCGCTCCGCAACCCAGAATCTCGCCCAGATTTTTGGCGAGGGTGCGAATATAGGTCCCCTTGCTGCAAACGATTTCAAGGTCAATTCGGCTGTCTTCAAACGCCAGCAGCCGGTTCTTGAAAATCTTCACTTTTCGAGGAGCAGGCTGCACACAGATGCCTCGTCTGGCCAGTTTATAGAGAGGCTGGCCTCGGTATTTGACCGCCGAGTAGACAGGCGGCGTCTGGAGAATGCACCCTTGTAACTGATTCAGGGCTTCCTGTACTCGGCTTGATGTGATTCCTTCGGTAGACCGAGTTGCAATGACTTCACCTTCTCTGTCGTCGGTGCTTGTACAGACTCCGATTCGAACACTCGCCCGATAGGCTTTGTTGCCCTCCAGAAGAAATCGGGCAAGTTTGGTTGCTTCGCCAAAACACAGGGGCAGGACGCCCGAAGCCATGGGATCGAGACTGCCGGTATGCCCGGCCTTGGCTGCTCCAAACAGCCTCTGTACTCTGCGAAGGCATTGATTTGATGACTCATGAACCGGCTTGTCGAGGACCACAACCCCGCTTATTTTTTTTGTCCGAGCGAGCCTGTTGACTGGTTCAGTCATTGTGTGGGGGCGAAAGAGGCTCCGCCGCCAACAGGCTGGCGATGCGGTCTGCTCGTTCAGACGTGTCGTCGTAAACAAATCTCAGTGCAGGCGTTGTTCTTATCGTCAATATTCGTGCGAGCCGAGAGCGTAAAAAGCCGGATGCTCTCGACAGTATCTCCGTCAAATCATCTGCTCTCAGGGCCTGCTCATCGGTTGATGACGAGAGAGGCGCGCAACAGAAATAGACATTGGCCGAAGCCAGATCAGGGCTGACCTTGACTTCGGTAATAACCAGCCCCAGTTTGATCCGATTCGACAGCCTGGGGTCCCTGAGTTCTTCCATGATCAGGCGAGTGAGTGCCTTTTGAATGAAGTCGCCGATGCGAAGTGTGTGTAGGTCACGTGGCCTTGGCATCGCTCTGCCCGAACCTGTACTAGAGCGACCTGGCTATTTCGCGTACATTGAAGGTTTCTATGACATCACCGATGCGAACATCCTTGTAGTTCTTGACTCCAATTCCGCATTCAGTGCCACTTTTGACCTCCTCGACATCGTCTTTAATTCGACGCAGGGATTCCAGTTCGCCTTCGTAGATCACCACATTGTCCCGCAACACTCGAATGGGCTTCTTGCGGTACACGCTTCCCGTCGTCACAAGGCAACCGGCAATCAGACCATAACGTTGTGAATTAAAGACATTGCGCACTTCTGCGGTGCCCATGATCTCCTCACTCAGTTCGGGAGCAAGCATGCCGGAGAGCAGTGCCTTGACGTCATCGACCATCTCGTATATCACGCTGTAGTAGCGAACATCCAGGCTGTATTCCTCAATCACCCGTTTGGCCGCTGCATCGGCACGCACATTGAAGCCAAGGAGGATGGCGTTGGAGGTTTGGGCGAACAGGGCTTCAGACTCAGTGATTCCGCCGACACCGCTGGCCACAATATTGGCCTTTACCTCGGTGCTGTCGATTTTCTGAACAGCCTGTTCAGTCGCCTCCAGAGAACCGTTGACATCCGTCTTGATAATCAGGTTCAAAGTTGACTGCCCGGAATCGGTCAATTGCTGGAATACATCCAACCCACTGGTTTTCTGATGCGAAAGCCTTTTTTCGTTTACCTTTTGTTGACGAAACTCTACCAGTTCTCTGGCTGTTCGAGTGTTGGCGACCACGGTAAAGGTATCTCCGGTTTCGGGTACCTCGTTAAGGCCGAGAACCTCGACGGGCATGGATGCCCTCGCATTGTCGACTCGCTGCCGATGCTCGTTGATCATGGCCCGAATACGTCCGTAGCACAGGCCTGTAATAACGATATCTCCGACCTTGAGGGTGCCGTTATTAACAAGCAGGGTCGCCACAGGTCCGCCACCCTTGTCGAGCCTGGACTCAATGACATAGCCTCGGCCCGCGACATCGGCGACGGCTTTCAATTCAAGCAGTTCGGCCTGTAGCGCAATACTCTCCAGCAGTTCCTCGACCCCTTCTCCGGTTACTGTCGAAACAGGAATGCATTGAGTTTGGCCGCCCCAGTCCTCTGGAACCAGTTTGTGACTGGCCAGATCCGACTTGACCCTTTCCATGTTGGCGTCTTCAAGGTCCATTTTGCTGACAGCCACGACTACCGGAACATTTGCATGTCGAGCATGTTCGATGGCTTCCAGAGTCTGCGGCATCACGCTGTCATTGGCAGCCACTACCAGAACTATCAGGTCGGTGATACGTGCTCCCCGTGCTCTCATGGCAACAAAATCAGCATGCCCCGGTGTATCGAGGAAGGTCAGGTTGCCATGTCGAGTTTCAACGTGATAGGCACCTATATGCTGAGTAATGCCACCCGCCTCACCAGAGGCCACTTTGGATTGACGGATATAGTCAAGCAAAGAGGTTTTACCATGGTCGACATGACCCATGACGGTAACGACCGCCGCTCGGGATTCGCCGCCTTCAACCGGCAACAGTTGTTCCATGTCATGCTCTTCTTCAACGGTTCGGGTGTCCAGTGGCCTGGCTGAATGCCCCATCTCCTCTACCACCAGAACAGCGGTTTCCTGATCAATCACATCGTTGATGGTTTTGATGATACCCATGCCCAACAGCAAGCGAATCAGGTCTCCCGCCTTGACAGACATCAGCCTGGCCAGATTACCAATGGTTGTACTCTCAGGTACCTCAATGGTTTTGGATACAAATTCGGCGGGTCGCTCAAAAGACCCGCCCTTGTTTTGGGAAGATGGAGTAAAGATCGCCTGCTCTTTTGTCCGAGAGCCCTTGTGCCCGGAATCCGACCCAAAAACCCCTTCCGGGCTTTTATCCAGAAAGACATCGTCCTGCCGCCGTCTTCCCCTTTGCCTGTGAGTGGATTTTCTTGCTGGCGGAGGTTTGCGACTTCCCCTTTGTTGCCTGGCTACCTCAGAGCGTTTTTTGGCTTGCTGTTTTTTCTGTTCTATCTCGAGCTGAGCCCGTTTAAGGCTTTCGGCTTCTTTTTGGGCCTTGCGACGTAACTCCTCAAATTGGCTGGCCTGATCGGCTTCCGACATTTCATCCGGCTTGACGGTTTCCGCAGACTCCTGCTGGGCAGAGTCTCCCTTGGCCAGTTCCTCTGTTGTCGGAGTTTCCAGAGATTTGGCCTCCTGCTGTAGCGCAGGTATATTCACAGACTGACCGTCGTCAGCTACCTGTACCTCTGGCTTGGATTTTCTTTTGCTTTTGACTGTGATATCAAAGCTGTACTCCTGCCGAGAGGGCTTTCCGGCACCTCTGTTGTAAGCGAATTTTGGCCTGATATCCGGAGCCTGTCGGTAGCCTGCCGGCGTAATTTCGGCAGAGGCTGTTGAAGCGGCCTTGCGTTCGGGCTCGTCAGCAGCCTCAGCCGCCTTTTTTTTGCCAGAAAGCCCGAGCGTCAGCTTTTTGCGACCCTTGGACTTGGTCTCTGCAACCATGGGCTTTTCAGCCTTCGCTTCGTCTTCGATATCAGTCTTTGCCATAGTTTCAGGAATCTAGAGGCTTGCTGAATCTCTGTCGGCCTGCGTTTCGGCTTCTTCTGCCGACAGCAATCGTCTTGCCTCAATAATCAGATCGCCCGCCTGCTTGTCGTTGATTTCAAAATCGCTCTGAGTGGCGACCTCCTGGAGCTCGTAGGTTGACAGGTCGGCCAACCCCTGAATAGTCCGAATACCCTTGTCAGTAAACGCCGAGATGATTCTTTCAACCAGCCTCTGTGGCATTCGCTTGCGTTTTAGCAGATCCACCAGTTCAGGCGTCAGCCTTCGAGTGATCTCCTCCTGTTGTGCACTCTGTGCCCGTTCCCGCAATTCTTCTACCAGCTCTTCCTCTTCGCCAAATTCTTCAATGGTCCTGAAGTCGCTGACCTCGGCTTCGGCAATGTCTTCAACGGTTTCAAACTGGTTGTCGAACAAAAGGGTGGCGATCTCCTCTTCGACATCCAGCTTTTCTATCAGATTCTGAATGCACGCCTCTCTGCCCATGGTCTGCTTCTGCTCATAGTCGTCGGCCGAAAGGATATCCAGATTCATGCCGGTGAGCTGTTCTACCAGCTTGACGTTTTCGCCATTGCGGCCGATAGCCTGCGGCAGGTCATCCTTGGGTACCGCTATGTTCATCAAACCTCGATCTACATCAATGGTTGCGTTGATTACCTCGGCAGGCTGAATGGCGTTGGCGGCCAGGTAAACAGGATTCTCGTCCCACAGGATGATGTCAATGCGTTCGCTGCAAAGCTGGTTGGAGACAGCCTGGACACGAGATCCGCGCATACCGACGCAGGCACCAACCGGATCAATTCTGCTGTCTACGGTGGCGACCGCTACTTTGGCCCGAGAGCCGGCAATACGGGCGGCGGCCTTGATTTCAATGATGCCCTCGGCAATTTCCGGTACCTCGATACTGAAGAGTTGCTTGAGCATTTCAAGCCCCTTCCTGTCAAGCATCAGTTGCGGACTTCCTCGTGCATCTTCCGATATTCCACACAACAGGGCCTTGATGGTGTCGCCTATGCGAAACAGGTCGTGAGGTATCTGGTCTGATCTGGGCAGGATGGCTTCGGCACCGTCACCCAGGTCAATGGCAGTACTGTCTCGTGACACTCTTTTCACTACTCCCTGAACCATCTTGCCTATGTGTGTCCGAAATTGATCCACCGTCCTTCTTTTGGAGGCTTCCTGAACCTTTCTTTTCAGAATCGGAATCGCGTGGTTAATGGCAATTCGACTGAATTCAATGGAGGGAATTTCCTCTTCCACCCATTCGCCGACTCGGCAGTTACTGTCTTTCTTTCGGGCTTCTGAAAGCAGGATTTCGGCATCGGGATTGCTGTCCTCATCCTCCGGCCTGCTCTCCTCGATTACCTTCCAACGCCGGTAGGTCTTGTATTCGCAGCTGCTCTGATCGAGATCGACTCGCACCTCCCAGGATGCCTGGGTGGGTGCATCGGTTTTTTTGGTCGCAGTCTCGATGCTTTCCCTGATAGCCTCGAAGATGGTTTCTTCGGGCAGTTTTTTTTCACCTGCCAGAGATTTGATCGCCTCAAGGATTTCTGCCATCTTTTCCATGATTCGTTATCCGTTTTCGAGTCTCAACTCAGGCACAACACGTGCCCGCTTGACCTGATTAAAGGGTATCCAATAGCTTTTCCGGTCTTCTTTCAGCAGGGCTTTCCGATCATTGACTCGATCCAGTCGACCCTTGAGTCGTTTTCTGCCCTCAACGGGCTCAAGCAACTGCACGGCAATGACATTGCCGATACTGTCCGACCAGTGTTCCGGCTCAAAGAGCAACCTGTCCACACCCGGAGAGGATACTTCCAGGGTGTAGCCCTCGGGCAAAGAGTCCTCGGCATCCAGTAGTGGCGAGATGATTCGGGTGGCCTCTGTACAATCCTGCAGATTGACACCCGTTGCCTTGTCTATGTAAACCCTTAGCACGGAACCTCGAGCAACCATCTCGATGCCCCAGCACTTCAGGCCAATGGCTTGAATCGACTCGGCTATCGATTCCCTTAATCCGGTCTGTAGCAATCCGACCTGCACTCCGCTGACCCCTGAACATGGGCGAATAGCCCAAGTTCCTCCGCCATTCGTCCGAATTCAATTCAAACGACGGCTTCGGCGATCAACCAAGCTACAGCCCAATAAAGACCAAAAAACCAACGGAACAGTATACTCGACAAGAGAGCAACCGTCAAAAAACATGCCGGAATACTCTTGTACCGCAGGGTGTTCCCAAGGTGGTTGCGGGGGTAGGATTTGAACCCACGACCTTCGGGTTATGAGCCCGACGAGCTACCAGACTGCTCTACCCCGCATTCGTGTTGCAGAGTATTACCCGCAACGTCTTTCAGGTCAAGGTTTGATCGCTGGCGAGTGCCGAAGAGAGGATTTGAACCTCCACGGGCATAGCCCACTACCCCCTCAAGATAGCGTGTCTACCAGTTCCACCACTTCGGCATCGGCTTGGTATTCAGAAGTATATCTTCAAGGCCGTATGCACTTGAAGATATCACTGGTCTTCAACAGGAACAATGCCAGGTACATCGGAGAGCGGATTCTCAGGCACAGTTTCAAGAACAGTCGGTACTTGAGCCTGCTCCACTGCTTCCGGTACTCCCTCAGCACTCATGTTGTTGACCTGTTGTCTGGTGAAATGAGCCATGGCAAAGCAGAGCACAAAAAAAGCCACTGCCAGCCAGGCAGTCATTCTGGTCAGAGTACTGGAAGCCCCGCTACTGCCAAAAAAGGTGTTGGCGGCTCCACTGCCAAAAGCCGCACCCATGTCGGCACCCTTGCCCTGCTGGATCATGACCAGAGCAATCAGGGCGGCAGAAATCAAAACCATGGATGTCAGTATGACGGTGATAATCGTATCCATCTTTCTTCCTACTTTCTTTCTTCCTGACTCCGCAAAAGACTCGTTGAAGCAGAATCCAGAATTTTACAAAATTCCGAAACGTTCAGCGAGGCACCACCCACCAAAAGCCCGCCAATATCCGACTGCACCATGAAATCTCGCGCATTCGCCGAGTTTACACTGCCACCATAAATAATACACACTGTGTTTGCAACCTCCTCGCCAAGCTGTCTTGTCAGCCATAAGCGAATCCGCTTGTGCACTCTGTCGGCATAGTCGGGTGTCGCCGATTTTCCGGTGCCTATCGCCCAGATCGGCTCATAGGCAACCACCAGAGACGCCAGATTCTTCTCGGTCAGGTTCGCCAGCAGGGCGTTGAGCTGGCTCTCGATGACTTCTTCTGTCTGGTCGTTACGGTATTGGTCGAAAGTCTCGCCCACGCACAGAATCGGGGTCATATTCGCCTTGAGAATGGCCGCACATTTGGCAGCCACCTCAGCATTGCTTTCGTTTTGATCTGTTCTGCGTTCTGAATGTCCGGCCAGAGCAAACCGGCAACCGAGCTCTGAAAACATGGCTGCGGAAACCTCTCCGGTGTGTGCACCATAGGGTTGAGGGTGAATATTCTGGGCTCCCACGCTGACCTGGCTGCCGTTCAGCCGCATCAAGGCGGTCAGAGTGAAAAGAGAGGGTGGCAGTATCGCGATCTCAAGCTGTGGATAATCCAGCTTCACCAATGCTTCCAGCAGCCCGTGAACCGACTGAAGACTGCCGTTCATCTTCCAGTTGCCGACAACAAGAGGGTGAGGAAAGGGCCTGTTCACAAGAGTCTGCCTTTCGTCCATGTCGATATTGCCGAGCGCGAAATCATTTGTACTCGGAGAGAATGTCTTGTCCTGTTTCGGCCTTGAGTCCAGCAAACCATTCGTCTGTGCAGTCTGCCAGCTGCTTGCAGTCCTCGGCCTCAATCAGCACTCGTATGACAGGTTCTGTCCCCGAAGGCCTTACCATGATTCTGGCGTTCTCCTTAAATCCGGACGAAAGCCTGTTTGCGGTGTCGATCAGACGGGGCAGGCCGACTGACTGAACAACCGGAAAGGGCAGATTGATCAATCTTTGTACCCAGGGTTGCCACTCTTTTTTCCATTCGGCCAGTTGGATACGAGAGTTTAACCAGGCCAAGATGGCCTGTAGTCCCGAAATGACGGCATCGCAAACGGGAGAATGCTGCAGACAGAAAATGTGCCCACTGTTTTCGCCACCCAGTTGCCATCCTCTTTTTCTGAGTTCAGCCTGTACATAGCGATCACCCACCTGTACGCGCTCAAAGGGAATACCCCTTTTCGCCAGAGCTTTGACCAAACCGGTATTGGTCATCGGCGTACCCACAATTCCACCTTTGAAAACGCCTCTTTGCAGTTGATCGACGGCAATCATGAAGAGCAGATCATCACCGTCCAGGACCACTCCATTCTGGCTCACGAGAAGAACGCGATCACCGTCTCCGTCAATTGCGATACCCAGATCAGCACGACTGGAGACGACCGAGTCAACCAGCAGTTCGTGTTGACCGGCACCGCACTGAAGATTGATATTGTGTCCATTCGGGCTGACACCCAGACACTCGACTCGTGCACCCAGTGCTTCAAAGATCGCAGGCACGACACGATAGCCGGCGCCATTGGCACAATCCACAACCAGGTGCAATCCATCGAGATTCATGCCCTCGGGAAGGCTGGATCGGCAGAATTCCGAGTAGTGCGTTTCGCAGTCCGAAACTCGTGTTACTCGGCCTCGATGGCCGCCATGACGTTTGAACCGAGTGCCTATTCCCGATTCGACGGCAAGTTCAAAGGCATCGTCGGGTTTGTTGCCCTCGGCTAAAAAAAACTTTACTCCGTTGTATTCAGGCGGGTTGTGTGATGCGGTGATCGAGCAACCGGCTATGTAATCACTGTCAACAGCTACTTTCCAGCCGACGGCAGGCGAGGGCAGAATGCCAGCCAGACAGACCTCAAATCCGGCGTCGCTCATACCCTTCGCCAGAGATGCTTCAATCATTTCCCCGGAAGACCGGGTATCCCTGGCTACCAGAATCCTGCGGCCTTGTTGAGGCTCCAGAGCCGTTGCAAAAGCAACTCCCAGAGCGTAAATGAATTCTGGCGTGATTGGAGGCTCATGAGCCTTTCCACGAATGCCGTCCGAGCCAAAGTATCTTTTCGTCAAAGACATCGCATCCTTGTCTCTGTCATGGACTCTTTACTCTGATGGCATTGCTGGTGCCGCAGGAATCGTACATTCAGGCAATGTCTGCATTTTTCTGAAGAGCAGCGACCAGTGTTCGAAAAACGGGTCAGGATGAATGTCCGAAAGGCTCATTCGCCGAAGAGCGAACGGCGAGGCTTTCGGCGAGCTTAGAAATCGCTGGCTGGTTTGGTAAAGGGGCTGCCCTTGTCTTTTTTCGAGTCCTTCTGACGAGTCTTGTCGGAGTCATCGAAGAGGTCCTCGTTGTAATCGGATTTTCTGGGGTTGCCTCCGGCCATAATGTCGTCGATCTGATCTGAGTTGAGGGTTTCAAGCTCCATCAGGGACTTGGCCATTGAATGCAGTTTGTCGAGGTTATCCTCCAACAATTTTTTGGCCTTCTGGTAGCACTCGTCAATGATGGCTCGAACCTCCGTATCAATCTGACGCGTGGTTTCATCTGAAATGCTTCTGGACTTGCTGGAAGCCGATTTACCAAGGAAGGGCTCGCCGTCGTCTTCGTCGTACTTCAGCGGCCCAAGATTGGTTGAAAGCCCCCACCGAGTAACCATATTGCGTGCCAGCGAGGTCGCCCGCTCGATATCGTTGGACGCTCCGGTGGTAATGCCATCTGCTCCCAGTACCATTTCTTCGGCCAAGCGGCCTCCAAACAGAGAGCAGATCATGCTGATGATGTGTTGGCGAGAATGGCTGTGCCGGTCCTCTTCGGGCAAAAACTGGGTAACACCCAGTGCTCGTCCGCGAGGGATAATGGTCACCTTGTAGACAGGATCATGCTCCGGCATCAGACGGCCAACAATGGCGTGTCCGGCTTCATGGTAAGCGGTTGTCCTCTTCTCCGATTCGGACATCACCATGGACCGCCGCTCGGCTCCCATCATGATTTTGTCCTTGGCCTTTTCGAACTGGTCCATTCCGACCACTTTTCGGCCCGCCCGAGCAGCAAAGAGGGCGGCCTCATTGACCAGATTGGCGAGGTCTGCTCCCGAAAATCCTGGCGTACCCCGAGCGATGAAACCCGCTTTTACATCCGACCCCACGGGAACCTTTCGCATGTGAACCTTCAGAATCTGCTCGCGGCCCCGAATATCAGGCAGAGGTACAACTACCTGTCGATCAAACCGGCCCGGTCTCAGCAGTGCAGGGTCAAGTACATCCGGTCGATTGGTCGCAGCAATCACGATGATACCCTCGTTTACTTCAAAGCCATCCATTTCGACCAGCAGCTGGTTGAGCGTCTGCTCTCGCTCGTCGTGACCGCCTCCCAGTCCGGCTCCGCGATGACGTCCCACTGCGTCTATTTCGTCGATAAAGATGATGCAGGGGGCGCGTCGTTTGGCCTGTTCGAACATGTCTCGAACTCGAGAGGCACCGACACCGACAAACATTTCCACAAAGTCCGATCCGGAAATTGAGAAAAAGGGCACCCCTGCTTCACCTGCAATGGCTTTGGCCAACAGGGTTTTGCCTGTACCGGGCGAGCCGACCATCAGAACTCCGCTGGGCATCCGTCCACCCAGTCGCTGAAACTTTTCCGGATCCTTGAGAAAGATGACGAGTTCTTCGACATCCTCTTTGGCCTCGTCAACTCCTGCGACATCAGCAAAGGTAATCTTGATCTGATTTTCAGAAAGCAACCTCGCCTTGCTCTTGCCGAAGCCCAGGGGACCGCCTCGACCGCTGCTCTGCATCTGCCTCATCAGAAACGCAAAAAACAGCAGAATGATGAAGATGGGCAGGCTTCCAACCAGCAACTGCGTCCATATACTGTGCTGTTGCTCGGGCTGAGAGCCTTCGATCTCGACATTGTGGCTGATCAGATCATCGATTAATCCAGAGTCTTCTATGGCTGGACGTATGGTTTCAAAAGTCTCGCCTGTATCCGTGATGCCTGTTATCACCAGGCCGTCGATGGTTACTCGCTTGATCTGGTCATTCTGGACATTGCGTACAAACTCCGAATAGGAGAGCTTGATTCCCGGTTTGGGGCTGTTGATATTGTTGAAGGCAATCAGCAGAATCGCGCCGATTCCGAGCCAGATTAAAAGGCTTCTCCCCATGGTTTCTCCGTTCCTGTTTGCTCAAGGCCGCACTCGACCTCTGCCGTTACAGGGCTCAAGTATTCCCCGCAATCGGGTTTATAGACTCCACAACCTGCTTTTGAAAAAAAGCCTGTTCGGCTTGTCGCACTCCAATCAGGTTGGAATCGCCTGGCCAGCCTGTGTGCTCCATGCATTCATTATAGCACTCTCTATACCACTCTCATCCCGGGACACATTCCTTGAGTAATCATTCGGCGAGTCTTCGCCTGAGTGCAACTGCGTAGATCTCCGAACTGCTGCTTCGGCTGGCTTCGGGTTTGGCCGTGTGCACTCGTTCAAAGTGCCTCTCCAGACTGTTCAACCAGGGCTTCAAATCCGGTTGCGAAAAGAGCTTGGTCACAAAATGTCCACCCGGTTTCAGACAACTCAACGCGAAGTCTTTTGCTTTCTCGGCAAGTGCTTGCGCATTGGCCTGATCCTGAATGCCGATACCGCTCAAGCCAGGTGCCAGATCGGACACAACCGCATCCACCGAATTCGCCTTGAGGGCGTCGAAGAGCCTGGCCTGAGTCTCGCTGCGCGTGAAGTCACCCTGAATGCAAACCACCGAGTGCAGAGGTTGAACAGGCAACAGATCGCAGGCCACTACCTGTCCCCGCTGGCCGACTTTGCGTTGAATGTATTGACTCCAGCTACCGGGTGCTGCGCCCAGATCAATGACTCGGTTGCCTTTTTTGAACAGCCGGTAACTGTGATCCAACTCCATCAACTTGAAGACAGCTCGCGAACGGTAATTGTTCGCTCGCGCCCTTTTGACGTAGAGGTCTCTGGCCTGCCGGCGTTTCCAGTGAGCACTTGATTGACTCATAAACAGCCAGCCACAGGTCTCGGATTTACAGGTACTGGATGCTCTTGATTTTGTAGGAAGTTATACCTTCAGCCGTATCGAGTTCAATGATGCTGTTCGCCGTCTGCCCGATCAGGGCCTTTGCCAGAGGAGCCTCCATGCTGATCAGACCCTTGAGCGGATCGGCCTCGTTCTCGCCGACGATTCGATAAACCCTGATGCTGTCGTCTTCGGCAATGAGTTCAACGGTGGCACCGAACATCACCTTGCCGTTGGGTTTGATCTGGTGGATGTCGATGACCTGGGAAGTAGCCAGTTGACGCTCAATGTCGACGATACGTCTTTCCACCAGGCTCTGCTTTTCCTTGGCCGCGTGATACTCGGCATTTTCCTTGAGGTCTCCGTGTTTTCGGGCTTCAGCGATGGCTTGCGTTACGCTGGGTCGAACTTCGGTTCTCAGGTGATCGAGTTCGGTCCTCAATGCTTGTTCGCCCTCTGTGGTCATGAGTGTTGGCATGGCTTATTCTGGTTTGAAACGACTGGTTCCGGTCAGTTCTATCGTTAAATTTTCGTTGGATACAGGTGATCGGGTCAAGTCGCCGAGTCCTTTTCGCTTCGAATTCGAGCGTGCAGATCCTGTAGTTTTCGGACGAATTGGCCGGGTCCGCACCGAATGGCTTCGGCGACTGCCTCGCCGCCACTCAGTGTAGTCGTGTAGAGAACTCCCTGTGTAATCGCCAACTGGCGGATGATGGCCGAGTCTGCAATCGCCTGACGTCCTTCAGTGGTATTGATAATGAAGCCGATCTGGCCGTCCTTTAACAGATCGGAAATATCAGGACGGCCTTCGGTTACCTTGTTGACTGACTCGCAGACGATGCCCGATTTGCGCAGAAACTCGGCAGTACCCCGAGTCGCTACAATACTGAGCCCGAGGTGAGTCAGCCGGCGACCGATTTTGGCTGCTCCGGGCTTATCGGAATCGCGCACGGAAATGAAGACTCTGCCGGCCGTGTCAGGATCGGGCAGGGTTTCCTGAGTTGCCACCATGGCTCGCTCAAAGGCTTCAGCAAAGGTATCGCCGACTCCCATGACCTCGCCAGTTGACTTCATCTCGGGTCCAAGTATCGGGTCTACTCCGGAAAACTTGATAAACGGGAAAACCGATTCCTTGACACAGACATAGTCTGGAATAGCCTCCTTCGTAATCCCCTGATCCTGAAGCGATACACCCGTCATCACTCGAGCAGCGATTTTGGCCAGAGGAAAGCCGATGCATTTGGAGACAAAAGGCACTGATCGAGAGGCTCTGGGGTTAACCTCAAGGACGTAGATCAGATTGTCTGCTGTGATGGCGAGTTGAGCGTTCATTAAACCGACAACTCCCAACTCAAGGGCGATTTGAGTCACCTGTGAGCGAATCTGGTTCTGAATGTCGGGGCTCAAAGTGTGAGGCGGCAGTACACAGGCCGAGTCACCCGAATGTATGCCGGCCTGCTCTATGTGCTCCATGATGGCACCTATGAACACATCCTTGCCGTCGCTGATCAGATCAACATCCACCTCTGTTGAGTGATCCAGAAAGCGATCCAGTAGCACCGGGTATTCATTGGATGCCCGAACGGCTTCATTCATGTAGTGTTCCAACTCCTCCCTGCTGTAGACAATGTCCATTGCCCGTCCACCGAGAACATAGGAGGGTCGAGTAACCAGAGGAAATTCCAGGCTTTCAGCGGCATCCAATGCCTCCTGGGTCGATGAAACAATACGGTTGGCCGGTTGTTGCAACCCGAGTTTTTCGATCACCTGCTTGAACTGCTCTCTGTCTTCGGCTCGATCAATGGCCTCCGCCGAGGTGCCTATAATCCTGCAACCTTTGTCCTCGGACAGAGCCTTGGCCAGCTTGAGAGGTGTCTGGCCGCCGAACTGGACGATAATGCCGTCCGGCTTCTCCAGAGCGATGATTTCCAGAACATCCTCCAGCGTGACCGGCTCAAAGTAGAGCCTGTCAGAGGTGTCATAGTCGGTCGATACAGTCTCTGGGTTACAGTTGACGATGATTGATTCGTAGCCATCCTCCTTCATCGCCATGGCTGCGTGAACACAGCAATAGTCGAACTCAATACCCTGACCGATACGGTTGGGCCCACCACCCAGTGTGAGAATTTTTTTGCGCTTCGACGGACTGGCCTCACAGTCCCTTTCGTAGGTGGAGTAAAGGTAGGCGGTTTCAGTCGGAAATTCAGCGGCACAAGTGTCAACTTTTTTGTAAACGGGCCTAAGTCCGAGTCCGTGCCTGTGTGTGCGTACCCTGTCTTCGGATGTACTCGTCAGATCGGCTATTCTCCGGTCGGCAAAGCCCTTTCTCTTGAGTCGCCAGAGCCAGTCGAAATCGACATCCTCGAACCGGCAACCTGTGAGCTCCTTTTCCTCTTCAATCAAGTCCTGGATTTGAGCCAGAAACCAGGGATCTATGCGGCACAATGAATAGACTCGGTCAATGGAGAAGCCGCTTCTGAAGGCATCACCCAGATACCAGACTCGATCAGCGTTCGGATTGCTGAGCTTGTACACCAGTGTTTGTTCAAGCTCAGGATGGTGGGCTTCAATCTTGCTGTCGAGGCCGAAAACATCCAGTTCAAGACTTCGCAGGGCCTTTTGAAAGGACTCTTGAAAAGTGCGACCGATGGCCATGACCTCGCCGACTGCCTTCATCTGGGTGGTGAGCGTCTGGTTGGCACTGGGAAATTTCTCAAAGACAAATCGCGGAATTTTGGTGACTACATAGTCAATGCTGGGTTCAAACGACGCCGGAGTTACGCCGGTAATATCGTTGCTCAGTTCATCCAGGGTATAGCCGATGGCCAGCCGAGTGGCCACCTTGGCGATTGGAAAACCGGTTGCCTTGGCGGCCAGGGCAGAGGACCTGGAGACTCTCGGATTCATCTCGATAACGACCATGCGGCCGTCTTCCGGATTGATTGCAAACTGCACATTGGACCCACCCGTTTCAACGCCGACCTCACGCAACACTGCAATGGCCGCATTGCGCATTCGCTGGTATTCCTTGTCCGTGAGCGTCAGTGCCGGTGCTACCGCAATCGAGTCTCCCGTGTGAATACCCATTGGATCGACATTTTCTATGGAGCAGACGATGATGCAGTTGTCTGCACGATCCCGAATGACCTCAAGCTCGAATTCCTTCCATCCGAGCAAAGACCTGTCAATCAGCAATTCATGAGTGGGCGAAATGGCCAGCCCATGTTGGCATATAGTGACGAACTCCTCCTTGTTGTAGGCGATACCACCACCGCTGCCACCGAGCGTGAAGGAAGGCCGAATAATACAGGGAAAGCCAATGTCCTCCTGCACCGAGAAAGCCTCATCCAGCGTGTGAGCAATACCGGATTGAGGAGTTGCCAGCCCGATATTGGCCATGGCATTGCCGAACAGGAGACGATTTTCGGCTTTGGCTATGGCTGTCTTGTTAGCCCCGATCAGTTCGACACCAAACTCATCTAATGTGCCGCTGTCAGCCAGTTTCAGTGCACAGTTCAGGGCGGTTTGACCGCCCATGGTGGGTAACAGGGCATTTGGCCGTTCCTTCTCTATGATTCGGCTTACTGTTTCCAGTTCAATCGGCTCTATATAGGTGGAATCGGCCATCTCAGGGTCGGTCATGATAGTTGCCGGATTGGAATTGACCAGAATGACCCGGTAGCCCTCCTCCTTAAGAGCCTTGCAGGCCTGAGTACCGGAATAGTCGAATTCACAGGCCTGACCTATGACAATTGGTCCGGCGCCCAGAATCAGTATGCTTTCGAGGTCTGTTCGTTTAGGCAAACTTTTTCCTGGTCAAGTGAGTGGTTGCTTCATCATTCCGATAAAACGATCAAAGATCGATTCGGCATCCTGTGGCCCTGGACTGGCCTCAGGGTGACCCTGAAAACCGAGAGCCGGTCTGGTTTTATGGGCAATACCCTGTACTGTTCCGTCAAACAGGGACACATGCGTGATGCTCAGGTTTTCGGGTAGCGAGTCGGCGGTTACTGCGAAACCATGATTCTGGCTGGTCACCATCACTCGACCGCTGGCCAGGTCTTGTACCGGATGGTTGGCACCATGATGACCATGCGGCATTTTGACCGTTTGAGCACCGCTGGCCAGAGCAAGAATCTGGTGCCCGAGGCAAATCCCGAGAAGAGGAATATTTGCGTGAAGCAGTTCGCCGACCGCCTTGATTGCGTAGTCGCAGGCTTCGGGGTCACCCGGGCCGTTGGACAGCAGAATGCCGTCGGGATTCATTGCCAGCACTTCGCGAGCAGCAGTGGTTGCGGGTACCGTTTGTACTCGGCAGCCTCTCGCCGCAAGCATTCGAAGAATATTGTGCTTGGTCCCGAAGTCATAAACGACCACTCGAGGGCCGGTGTTGTCCATCTGCTTGAATCCGTGCTCGGGTTGCCAGTTTCCGATGGACCACTTCCGAGTGCTCTGAGTGCTCACTCCTCTGGCCAGATCGGCACCGATCAGGCTGGGACAAGCCTCGGCCATCTTCACACAGTCCTCATCCCGCAGGTGAGAGGCCTCCTCACCGGCAATCAGAACGGCATTGCGTGCTCCCTGATCGCGCAGATGCGCCGTCAGCATGCGAGTGTCAACCTCGGCGATGGCAACCACCTGAGAAGCAGTTAAAAAATCCGCCAGCGACCGGCGAGCCCGATAATTGGAATATCTCAAGGGCAGGTTGCGGATTACCAGTCCTTCGAGCCAGGTCTTGTCCGACTCCATGTCCTCTGGATTGATACCCGTGTTGCCAATGTGAGGACAGGTGAGAGTGACTATCTGCCTGGCATAGGAAGGATCGGTCAGAATCTCCTGATAACCGGCCATTGCTGTGTTGAAGACAAGCTCGCCCAGAGCAGTTCCAGAGTAGCCAAAGGAGATGCCTCGCAAGACAAGGCCATCCTCCAGTGCCAGTATTGCCGGGTCAGTAAACAAGTTTTCTGCTCTCGAAACAGCTTCCGAACTCGTCCGACGGCGGGCGGCGATTCCGGAAATCCGTCATACAGTGGAATAAACGAAGCAATAAAGTCTCCGGCGAGGGGGTCCTGTGCCGGAAATACATTTTACATCAATGCAACCAATAAACCAGAGACGTGAAAGCCCGTACTGGTGAACACGGAAGGCAGAATTTCAGGATACATCATGCAGGCTGTAGAACCCCGGCGGCGCGTGAGCCAGCCAGAGGGCAGCCTTGAGGGCACCTCGAGCGT
>RKSB01000144.1 GCA_007571095.1 K189A clade bacterium
GCAACAACGCCGGTGACGGCTATATTCTCGCCAAAAGGCGAAGCGAGCCGGCCTCATGATCACCCTGCTTTCAGAGCGAAGCGCGCTCAGGCTCTACACACCAGAGCAGGTACGACAGCAGGATCGCCTGGCCATGAAGCACTTGGGCCTCAATGCCTTTGATCTGATGAAAAGAGCGGGCACCGGCCTGCTGGACCTGGTCACCGACTCCTGGCCGGCCGCCGACTCTCTGAGCGTTTATTGTGGCAAGGGCAACAACGCCGGTGACGGCTATATTCTCTCGGGTCTGGCCGCCAGGGCAGGCTACAGAGTGGAGGTGTTGCGCGCCGAGACGGCGACCTTAAGCGAAACCGCCGAACAGGCCAGAGACTGGTGCCTTTCTTCCGGCGTACCCGAGCGACTCGCAACAACCGGCACGCCCACCGGCGGGCTTGTGGTAGACGCCCTGCTTGGCACGGGCAGCCGAGGTGAGCCGCGAGCCCCTTATGACAAGCTGATTGAGGCCATTGGGCGATCTGGACGACCGGTTCTCTCGGTTGACTTGCCCTCGGGCTTGGATGCCCGCACTGGCCAGCCAGCGGCTCAAACAGTGAAAGCGGACGCCACTCTGACCTTTGTGGGCGTTAAACGAGGCCTGGTTACAGGCCGTGCCCGAGACTATGTCGGCCGCCTGTATTTTGATGATCTGCAGGTGCCACCGGAGGCCTGTTTGACCACCGAAAACGAGGGCATTCCGTGGTTGCGCTACGACCAGATGAAGGGATTACCCTCGCGCCTCCGGTCGGCACACAAGGGGCATTTTGGCCGAGGCCTTTTGATCGGCGGCGCGTCTGGCCAGGGTGGTGCCATGGTGATGGCGGCCGAAGCCGCCCTTCGATCGGGCCTTGGCCTTCTGGCAACAGCGACAGCCAATCCCGCTCACGTAAGCGCGGTCTTGTCTCGCAGGCCCGAAGTCATGGCCAGAATATGCCCGAATGCCGAAACACTCAAACCCCTGCTTGGCTGGGCCGACTGGATAGCCTGCGGCCCCGGCCTGGGCACTGATGAATGGGGCCTGGCCATGTTGCAGGCGGTCATGGCATCTCCCAAACCCTCGGTGCTGGATGCCGATGCCCTTAACCTGCTGGCCGCTCATTCATTCAGGACGGCCGAAGGCAAAACCCTGATTCTGACACCGCACTCGGGCGAAGCCGCCCGCCTTCTGGACGCAACAATCGAAACCGTCGAAGCGGATCGTTTCGCCGCCGCCGAAGCCCTGGCCAGCCGTTACGGGGCTTTGGTTGTACTCAAGGGTACGGGCAGCATTCTGGCCAGCCCGCAGGGCATAATCGGAGTCTGTGGGCACGGCAACCCGGGCATGGCAACCGGTGGCATGGGAGATGTGTTGACCGGCGTTATTCTGGCTCTCGCCGCCCAGACCCAAGATGCAGCCTCAGCTTTGCAGTTGGCTGTGTGCCTGCATGCTCTGGCAGCCGACAGGCTGGCAGAAAAAGAAGGTGAACATGGACTACTCGCATCAGATCTGCCGGACCAGCTTCGTGCTCTGCTGAACGAGAAGTAATAAAAATATCTAAATCAATAAGTTAATCAGTTCAATTAAATAAGTATTTGACATTGGGAAAATAACTTGATAGCTTTCCGGTTAGCGAATTTCGGGCAGAGGATCTATCGCCTTGCATCAGTCTACACTGGCTTCAATGACAGGCCCTACCCAGACTGAATCGGACGACTTCCCGTTGCTGTGCCCGAATGACACACGAGCTTCCGAGCAGATTTGTCTGCCCGATGAGCAAGCCACTGAAGACTTTGCCCGAAGCTTTGCCAGCAGACTGCGGGGCGGTGAGACGGTTTTTGTTAACGGCGAATTGGGTGTCGGCAAAACCACCCTGATCAGGGGAATTTTAAGGGCTCTCGGAGTGAGGAGCCATGTTCGAAGCCCCACCTACACGCTTGTCGAGTCTTATCAGACCCTCAGGGGCCCGGCGGTGCACCTTGACCTTTACAGGCTTGCTCAGCCGGCCGAGCTTGAGTTTGTCGCCGATGGCGAATTTTGGGCCCGGCCGGCTCTTCGGTTGATTGAGTGGCCAGATCACGGCAGGGGTTTTCTGCCGAATCCGGATATACAGATCCACCTGGCACTGTTACCACACGGGCGAGCACTCGAACTCACAGATCAGAGATTATCGGCAAGAAAAGGAGGTTAGCCGAGTGAAGACTGCTTTCATAAGGATTCTGGGCTTGGTAGTGGCCTTGCAAGTTACAGGACCGGTTTTTGCAGACACCATTCACAAGATGCGCGCCCACCACGCTCACCACAAGGAGTCAACGCTCAGGGTGGTGTTCGAAATGGCCGCTCAACCCCAATTCAAATACTCGCTTCATCAGGCCGCCAGACAGTTGCGGCTCGATGTCCATGACACCGACCTCGCACCCGGGCTGTCTTTGCAGTTACCAAAGAATCCGATCGTCGGCTCGGTCTATCCCCTGAACCATTCGGACTCGCTGCGCCTGGTCTTTGTTTTGCAGGACAGGGCAGATGCCAGAGTTTTCACCCTGCCGCCTGCGGGCGAGAGCTCTTATCGCCTCGTGCTTGACTTCAAGCCTTCGGGCGGCAGCCCGATTCCCCAGGGCCCGGAGCAACTGCCTGAAGCCGCCATTGCCAAAGGCACCGGTCATGACGGAAGGAACAGGAGTGCGCCGAGTGCCCATTCGGAGACCCCTGAAAAAACCATCATTGCCATAGATGCCGGTCATGGCGGAAGGGACATTGGTGCACCAGGTGCCCAGCCAGCCGGTGCGAGTGCCCACCCGGAGAAATATGTGACTCTGGATGTGGCCCTTCGGCTCAAGCGCCTGCTGGATGGCTATTCCGCTCTGGAGATAGTGCTCATTCGTGATCGGGATGTTTTTGTCTCTTTGCCCGAGAGAGTGTCGCGCGCCCGCAAAGCCAAAGCCGACTACCTAATATCCATTCACGCAGATGCTCACAGAGACTCTTCAGCCAAAGGCGCGTCGATTTTTGTTCGACCGGACAAGATAAACGCCAGCACTCAAACCCTCAAATGGCTGGTCAACCAGGAGGGCAACAGCCACCACGGAAGCCATCGCCATGTCCACCGCTCGTTGGGCGACCAGGCCCAGAATGTGCAGAATGTGCTGGGCAACATGATTATGGACGACCGCCTGACTGCTGCATTCGACCTGGCGGATGTTCTGCTGAACCAGCTTGGACAGGCCAGAATCCTTCATGCTCACCGGATCAAGCGAGGGAACTTTCATGTGCTGAAAAAAACCCTCGACATTCCCTCGGTACTGGTAGAACTCGGATTTCTCTCCAACCCCGAAGAAGCGGCAAAACTGCGTTCCGCCAACTACCGGCAAAAGCTGGCCGAACAAATTGCTCGCGGCATAGTCATCTTTACTCGTCAGCAGAAGGCCGCTCGCTCGGCTCGGGCCGTTGCCAGAATCCCTGTTCTTGAGAACACTTATCGAATCAGCCCCGGGGATACACTCTTCAAATTGGCCAAACGGTTTGATGTGAGCCCGCAAATCATCATGCAGCACAATGGCCTGGTCAAGGCCAACCTGATCAGGGCGGGCGACACGCTCTTTATTCCCTGAAACCGGGCGCACAGGACGATTCTTTCGTCAACCAGGCCATGCCGCCCGAGCGCGCTGTTTTTCTAATGGGTCCGACCGCTGTCGGCAAAAGCGATCTGGCCATTCGGCTGGCCGACTCGGTGCCGAAAGTGGGCCTGATCAGCGTGGATTCGGTGATGGTGTACCGAGGCCTGAACATAGGCACCGCCAAGCCATCGCCCGAGCTGCTCGCTCGCCACCCTCACGCACTGGTGGACATCAGAAGCCCGACCGAGCCCTATTCTGTGGCGGCCTTTCTGGCGGATGCCTCAGACCAGGTGAGCACCCTGCGTCGAGCTGGCCGAATACCCGTTTTGGTGGGTGGCAGCATGCTTTATTTCAAGGTTCTGCGAAATGGCCTGGCGCGCATTCCCCGAGTGAGTTCGGAAATCCGCTCGAAGGTCAGGCGCTTTGCCGAGGCTCACGGTGCCCCTGCTTTGCACAGGCGACTGTGTTCACTCGACCCTGAAACAGCCGCGCGCCTGCAACCCAATGACACGCAGAGGCTGCAACGGGCGACCGAAATATGCCTTGCCACTGGCAGCAGTCTGAGCGAGTGGCAACGACAGCCGGCCATGCCGGGCCTTGGAGAACCTGTACAGAGCTTTGTTCTGTTGCCGCCGACTCGGTCTGTTTTGCACGAACGTATTGCCAAAAGGCTTCGACGAATGCTCGACCAGGGGCTGGTTGATGAGGTCAGGGGGCTGGCCGACAAATATGATCTTGTGGACACATTGCCGGCCGCCAGAGCCGTCGGGT
Source organism: K189A clade bacterium (assembly GCA_007571095.1). Lineage (GTDB taxonomy): Bacteria > Pseudomonadota > Gammaproteobacteria > Pseudomonadales > Azotimanducaceae > RKSB01. The sequence continues at coordinate 4,399 of RKSB01000144.1, forward strand.
ACAAGCAGATACTGGACTGCATCAGAGGCAGGGTGTGTTGGTCTGGAATGGAGGACAGGGTGCTGGCGGCGACTCGACAAATGGCCAAACGGCAACTGACCTGGCTGAACAGCTTCAAGGGGCTGACTCGGCTGCCGGAAGACGCGAACGACGCCTTCTCTATACTTGAAAAGACCGTTCAGGCCACCTGAGGAGGGCGCGTTTCTGAACAGTCGTATTTCAGGCTTCATTAGCTGATAGAATTAGACACAGGCCTTATAAGCTCGGAGTAACCATGAGCTACAATCCAGACGGTCGCGACCAGGATCCCTGGGGTAGCGGCAAAAGAGGTGGTGACGGACCGCCCGACCTCGAAGAGGTCATCAGGCAGTTTGTTGATCGAATGAAGTCTGGCGGCGGCGGAGGCAGCCTGCCTTCTTTCAGCGGCCGGATTGTTGGCCTGGTTCTGCTGGTTCTGCTAACCCTCTACCTGTTGTCTGGCCTGTACACCCTGGATCAGCAGGAGCGAGGCGTGGTTTTGCGCTTCGGAGCCCTCAAAGAAGCCACACAGATGCCAGGGCTTCGCTGGAATCCGCCCTTCATAGACGAAGTGGTACCCATTAACGTCACTCGAATCAACAACATTCGTCATCAGGCCCTGATGTTGACCCGAGATGAGAATATAGTGGATATCACCATGTCTGTGCAGTACCTCATCTCTGACCCTCGAAAGTATGTGGTCGCTGTTCGCAACCCTCGACAGAGCCTGGAGCATGCCGCCGAAAGCGCGCTCAGGCATGTTGTCGGATCGTCCTCCATGGACAGTGTTTTGACCGAAGGTCGTGAACAGGTGGCCAACGAGGTGATGGAGAGGGCCCAGCGCTACGTTGATCTCTATAACACAGGCATTACGGTGGTTAAAGTCAATATCGACGACAGCCAACCACCAAACCAGGTGGCGGCTGCCTTCGACGATGTGCAGGCCGCCCAGGAAGACAACCAGCGGCTGATCAACGAGGCCAACGCCTATCGTGAGAGCGTGGTGCCGCAGGCTCGGGGTGAAGCTCGGCGGCAAATTGAACAGGCTACGGCTTATCGTGACCAGGTGATTGCTCGGGCAGAGGGCGAGGCCAACCGTTTTTTACAACTGCTGGAAGAGTACAGTCAGGCCAAGGATGTTACTCGGGAGAGGCTTTACCTGGAGGCCATGGAATCGATATTTTCTCGCACCACCAAGGTGATGGTCGATGTCGAAGGCGGCAACAACCTGCTTTACCTGCCGCTGGATCAATTGCAAAGGCAGGCCGCAGGCTCGGTGGTCCGGCCGGATGATCTGCCCCTGAACACGGATCAGATTCGGCGACTGACCGATGCAGTCTTGCGCGAAGTAAACAGCCGCTCCGACAACGGACGCAGTTCATCCAGAGGAGGTCAGAGATGAGTACCCGCTCGTTGCTGATTTTAGGCATTCTGGCCCTGGGCGGGCTGGTTGCCATCAACAGCATCTTTATCGTTCGAGAGACAGAGAAGGCGATTGTTTTGCGCTTTGGAGCCCTTGAGCGCAGCGACCTGAAGCCGGGGATCTACTTCAAGATTCCCCTGATTGAAGACGCCAAACGTTTCGACGCTCGAGTGCTGACGCTGGACTCAAGGCCCGAGCGCTTTCTGACGTTGGAGAAGAAGCCTCTGGTAGTTGACTCTTTCGTCAAATGGAAGGTGGTTGACGTCACCAAGTATTACACCGCCAGCAGCGGAGACGAAAGACGTGCCGAAGGCAGGCTGGCTGAACGCGTGCGCAACGGGCTGCGCAACGAAGTCAGCCGCCGGGATATGCACGAGGTGGTGTCAGGTGAGCGCGACCGCCTGATGAACGATCTGACCGCCTCTCTGGACGAGGAGATGCGCCGCGAGTTCGGTGTCAGCGTGGTGGACGTTCGAGTCAAGCGCATTGATTTGCCGCCCGAAGTGAGCAACAAGGTTTATGATCGAATGGCCTCTGAGCGCCAGGTGCTGGCCCGACAATACCGGGCGGAGGGGCGCGAACGTGCACAGGAGATTCGAGCCGAGGCTGAACGTGAAAAAATAGTGATCGAGGCTCGCGCTTACAAAGAGGCGGAAATCCTTCGAGGCTTTGGCGATTCACGATCTACCGAAATTTATGCCGATGCCTTCAGTGCGGACCCCGAGTTCTACAAGTTCTATCGAACCCTGTCCGCCTATACTCGATCATTCCAGAACCAGAACGACCTGTTGCTGATCGACGGAAGTGGTGACTTTTTTCAATTCATCAAAGACCCGGACTCGCCCTGACCCCTGCCCTGACTCCTGCACCGCCGAAGCCTTTGTTCTGCTCATAATTCCAACTTGCGAAGATGAACCAGTATCGGCAACCGTTCGACTGTGCGGCAGAGCCTTTGTCGCCCGAAGCCGCCCGAACTCCACAACTTTTGTCGAAACCCGCCCGCCCGCGCCCGGTCATTTCAGAGCCGGAGCGATGGGCGAGTGATCGACCGAGACCAGGGCTTTTTCAATCCATCCAGGACTCGGGCTCGCCCTGAGCCCCTCGTCGCCGAAGCCTTTTTCTGCTTATAACTCCAGCCTGCGAAGATGAAACAGTATTGGCAACTACCCGACGGTGCAGAAGAACTTTTGCCGCCCGAGGCCGCTCGAGTTGAACACCTGCGCTATCGTTTGATTGACCTGTTCGAGTGCTGGGGATATGAACTGGTATCGCCTCCTCTGATCGAGTTTATGGATTCTCTGATGGTTGGCGGCGGTGACGACCTGAGGCTATCCACCCTTGAGGTTACCGATCAGGTGAGTGGTCGTACACTGGGGCTCAGAGCCGACATTTCTCCGCAGGTAGCCAGAATAGATGCCAACAAGCTGCTTTCTGAAGGTGTACAGCGTTTATGCTATGCAGGCTCAGCCTTGCTGGCCAAGCCTCCGCCCTCGGGTGCTGGTCGTTGCCCTCTGAAAATCGGGGCCGAGATCTATGGTTGCGCACACCTGGAGGCGGATGTGGAGATTCTGCTTTTGTTGACGGAGGCCTTGCGACTGACTCAGGCACCACCCTTTCACATCGAGCTTGGGCATGTTCAGGTTTTTCGCCGCCTGGTGGCCTCGCTTGGGCTGGCGGCCGAAGAGATAGCAGCACTCTTTTCGGCCCTGCAGGCCAAGTCCGCTTCCGAACTGGAAGCTCTGATATCAGCCTACAAGGTTCCGGCTGCCATCGGCAATCTGTTGATGGCACTGCCCAGGCTTATGGGCGATCAGGGCGTTTTGGCGCGCGCCAAAACCATGCTGGCCAATGCACCCGAGGGCGTCCTGTCGGCGATCGATGAGCTGGATCAGATCGCTCAGGGATATGCGCACAGATCTCCCGGCTTTTCGCTTTCTTTCGATCTGGCGGAAATGCAGGGCTATGCCTATCATGGCGGCGTCATCTATACGGCATATGCCGATGATCTGGGCCAGCCGATAGCCTTTGGCGGGCGTTATGACGGGCTGGGAAGTGCTTTCGGGCGATCCCGTGCAGCCACCGGTTTTGATTCTGACTTAAAAAACCTGGCCAGACTTTGCGGCGGAGAGTGGCCTCAAAAGCGAAGGATTCTGGCACCATGGGCCGCCGCTTCCGATTCGGCCTCAAGGCAGCTTGAGGACAAGATAGCGGAATTGCGCGGCCGGGGAGACTCGGTCATTTTTCAGTTGCCGGCGACTCGGGCCGACGACATTCCGTTTGAGCTACAGTGGCGAGACGACGCCTGGCAAGTGTGTCCGAGGTCCTGATGTCTGAAAATATCGTTGTTCTGGGCGCGCAATGGGGCGACGAAGGAAAGGGCAAGACGGTTTACTGCCTCCTGCCTTTTGTCGATGCGGTGGTTCGCTTTCAGGGCGGGCACAACGCAGGACACACGCTGGTCAACAAGGGGCAAAAAACCGTCCTGCACCTGTTGCCTTCCGGCATCGTGCACGAGGACAAGGCGTGCTACATCGGCAATGGAGTCGTGGTTTCTCCTTCAGCCTTGAAGAAGGAAATAAGCCAGCTCGAACAACAGGGCATTGATTGCAGGAGCAGGCTGAAAATCAGCCATCGCTGTTCTTTGGTGCTACCCTCTCATGTCGCCCTTGACCAGGCCAGAGAAAGACACCTGGGCAGTGCCTCTATAGGCACCACCGGATTGGGGATAGGCCCCGCCTACGAGGATCGAGTGGCCAGAAGGGCTGTTCGAGTGTGCGACCTGCTTGATGCGGCGAAGTTTCGGCAACAGGCCGAGGGGCTTCTGGAATACCACAACTTTCTGTTGAAGCAATACTTTCGTGCCCCCTGCGTCGATGTGTCTTCGGTGATTGAGGACGTACTGGCTGAAGCCGAGTGGATGAGGCCCATGATCGCCGACACAGGGCTTTTGCTGCACTCGGCGGCTGCCCGCAAAGACCACCTGCTTTTTGAGGGGGCACAAGGCTTTCTGCTGGACATCGACCAGGGTACCTACCCCTATGTGACCTCGTCCAACACCTCGGCTGCCGCGGCATCGCTTGGCAGCGGTGTCGGCCCCCAGAGTCTTGGCTATGTGCTGGGTGTGACCAAAGCCTACACCACTCGAGTTGGCAACGGCCCCTTTCCCACCGAAATCTCTGACGAGCAGGGGCGGTGGCTCGCCGACAAGGGCGCGGAGTTTGGTTCGACCACCGGCCGGCCTCGGCGATGTGGCTGGTTTGATGCCGTGGCGATGCGAAATGCAGTTCGGGCAAACAGCCTGAACGGACTCTGTCTGACCAAGCTGGATGTGCTGGACGGCCTGCCGTCCGTCAAGATTTGCGCGGCCTATTCAGGAAATGAATCGGTCGCCGCCACCGACTTTCATTCGGCCAGGACCCCTGAATACGAAGAGCTTTCGGGCTGGAACCAGGACACTTCAGGAATCACCGACTTTGATGCCCTGCCAAGGCAGGCTCAAAACTATGTCCAGAGAATCGAACAGCTTTCGGGCGTACCCGTGGCCATGATATCCACCACCGCCGAGCGCGACCAAATCATCTTTCGCCCCGGCCTTGTACCGGATTTTATTGGCAAGCCGGTGTAGTTTTTATGGTTGATCGGAGTTTGCTGAATTTTCTGGTCTGCCCCGTCAGCGGCGGGCCCCTGCTCCTGAAAAGCGATTTACGGGAGCTCTGGTGCTTGAAAAGCGGGCTGGCCTATCCGTTGAACGAGGGAATTCCGGTCTTGTTGAAGCAGGCCGCCCGATGCTTGTCGAGTGCCGAAAGGGCGAGTTTGCAGGAGGCACCCTGAACAGACGCTTGGCTGACGGCTTCGGGGCGGTATAATAAAAAGCTGTATGCCCTCGGAGGAAGCCGAGTCTCCAGTGGCCAGGAATCGCATTTATAGACGCATTTATTTATAGACAAGAGCCGATGTCATGAATCAACCCAAGCCGATCATTCCGCCAAAGAGCATGCCCGATGTTGCGGGCCAGCCCCTGGAGGCACCTGCGTCGGGGCTCGACTGGGTGGGCATGAACAATATAAGCATGCCTCTGCAGATACTTGACGAGGGAGAGAGAGTAAGCCTTGAGGCTCGGGCCGATGTCTTTGTCGACCTGGCGGGCTCCGCCAAGGGCATCCACATGTCTCGGCTGTATCTTCTGTTGAATGATTTTGTCGGCAATCAGGCACTCGCGCCCAACCAGATGGAGCACCTGTCTCAGCTGATGCTGGAGTCTCAGGACAATCTTTCGTCGTCGGCACTCATCAGCCTCAGCTTCAATCGTCTGCTTAACCGACGGGCACTGCTGAGCGACAATCATGGCTGGAACGCCTATCCCGTACAGATCATCGCCACTCGGACAGGCGACCAGATGACTCTGGAGGTGGCCATTGAGGTCCTCTATTCCTCCACCTGCCCCTGCTCATCTGCCCTGGCATGGCAGCTTAATCAGGAGCGCTTCGGCCTGGATTTTGCCGGCCGATCGGAAGTGTCCATTGAAGAGGTTCAGGCCTGGTTGGCCAACTCCGCAGTACCCAAGGCGACGCCCCACAGTCAACGCAGCTCGGCAAGGGTTTTGGTCAAGCTGGCGAATCTTTCGGCTGAGACCTTCTCCATCCTCACTCTGTCCAATCTGATTGAGACAGCGCTCCAGACACCGGTTCAGACCGCGGTCAAGCGTGAGGATGAGCAGGAGTTTGCACGGCTCAACGGACGCAACCCCATGTTCTGTGAAGATGCCGCCCGCCGCATCAAGACGGCTCTGTTGGCCGAGCCCTCTTACGCCGATTTTCGAATTCGAGTCGAGCACATGGAAAGCCTGCATGCACACAATGCAGTGGCCATGACCGCCAAAGGCGTTAAAGGGGGTTATATTTCGGCGATCTGAAGGCGTCCCCCTTCGACTCAGGGCCCGGCGGCCGCCCGAATGGCACCCCCCAGATTTCTCAACGGCTGTCGAGAGAGAGTGTACCCG
>RKSB01000178.1 GCA_007571095.1 K189A clade bacterium
AGTGACCTCGATCTGGACGCACTGGACGGTACTCCACCGCCCGACTGGGACAACCCGACTCGCAGCCCTCGCTTTCAGACCGAACTGGCCGACTTTGAACTGGACACCGCCTATGAGAACCTGCAAACACAGGAACGCCGATACCGCCGAGGGACCACCTATAAAGGCGGCAAAACCCAGTGGCCCAACTGGCAGTCCAACCTCACCCTGCAGGATGCCATCAAGGATGTCGATGACATCTACCGGACCGCGCTGTCAGGCCTGCCGCCGCCCGGTACACTGAGTGTCGATGAATGGACCAGCCGGTGGAAGAATCTCGATGCCACCCTGTTACGAACCAGCCTGCTCAACCGGCTGGAGGAGGCGAGACAGGCCAGTGACTATACACAGTACATCTCGCTTCAACACCTGATCGACTCGGCCGATTCCCAGGCCGCCAGAACCATTCGAACTGCCCTCGACTCAGCCGAACAGGCAACCGATACCTTTCGGCCGCTGGCCGACACCCTCGACAAGGCAAAACTGGTGGAAGCCATTGACGCCGAAGAACTCAGATTAAGGAATACATTCCTCACGGTACTGCAAGAAGGCAGCCCAGATGAATTCAAGGAATTAAACGAAAAGATCACCGCCCTGAATTCTGCCAGCAGAGCAATACAGGATGGCCTGGACCCCCGCTCGATCATCAACAACGACATTCTGGGCGTGAGAATTGGCAGCGAAACAGAGGAGTCAAAACGACTCATCATTGGCTCCTACGAGGAGAGCCGAGACTTCGTCGAGCAGCTTTTAACGAATCCGGAGTATCAGATCAAAGTCCAGGAGCCGGGTACTCGGCAAGTTCGTTTCAAGGCACCGACAAAAGGCAGCGGCCATGAAGTCGCTGTGGAGATACAGGAAATTCCGATATTTTTCGACCCGGATGTCATTCCTCCTGCAGCAGGCACAGACATTCCGGAAGACTTCAACTTTGCCGACAGCTATGCCGAACTGATTCGAAAACAACAGCAGGGCGATGGAACCTCCAAAGCAGGGGCGACTCATTTTCAGCAGGATCTGGATACCTATGCCCGAGCACAGTACCGCCACCGCTACCCCAAGCACCTGAAAGACCCCAGCCGGAGGCTGGTGCTGGAAGACCTGGATGCAGAGAAAATACGGAGCCTTCTCGTCGAGGAAGTAGAGAAAGCGAGAAGTGCTATAGATGCAGCGAGAGCGGACGGAAGTTACTCCAAGGATCTCCTCAGAAAACTAAGGTCCGCTGTCCACGCAGTCGACCGCCTGGATGATCGGGCAGCCAAAGCCATAGAAAAGCTGCAAAAGGCAGAAGCCTACCTCAAGCTGGGAGAGAAGCTACCGCTGTCGAGCGATCTTTATTACCACTACCTGCGAATTGAAACCATCGACATTCGAGAGGCGTTTGAAGCCGCCGAAGACAGTGCGGGCAATCGAAAAGCGATTGAAATAGCCCGCAGCATTGAGGAAAACATTCGGAACAAGTACAACCCGCTGCCGGACCTGGACATCGAAATCACCCGCCTGAGGAACCTTGAAAATCCGACAGCGGACGATACCTTCGAACTGGGGCTTCACGAAGAAATACGTAAACAGATAGTCCTGGCACTCAGCGAATCTGACAAGGGAAAAGCTTCAAGATTCGACCCGGCAGCAGAATTCGGTGGCTGGTTGGAATACACCGACTGGACCAAGGTCGATGACTTCCTGCGAACCCACCAGACGGCCAATCCCAACATTGAAGACATTCGCCTGGCCGCCGGTGGCCTGGCTGATACGCCAACTCGTCGGGTCTCGCCGGAGGCGGGTGTTCAGGGAAGTGCCACCTTTCCCCAACAGGCAGGTGTCGATCTCGATGGAGGTGCTACCCTGCCCTCAACGCTGACCGATTCAGAGGCCGAACATCTGTCCGAACTGAAGACTCAACTCACTGGTGTCGTTGATATCCCCGAAGAAGTCAGCGACTCACTCAGCCTGAACTTGAATCAGCTGGAGGTTCGCCTCGAAGTCGACAACTCTCCGAGAGAACTGACCGATTCGGCTGACGGTATCCGAACACAGGATCTGCTGGAACCAGGTTCAGGCGGTAATCTTGAATACAGCTATGTACGGGTCGAAGACAGCAGACCGGAAGCCGGTACCGGCGGCAATGCAAAGGAGGTGAGCGAGGGTGCTCGGCTGGAGGATGCAGCCAATGCAGGATCCGGTGGGAAGCCATCGGCCTCCGAACTGGCCCGCCAGCAACTGGCTGAGGGCAAGCTGCCGGAGACCTGGGATTCCGGGTATATTCGTAACGAATGGAGTGGCCGGGCCTTGTTACTCAAGGACAATGAAGACCCGGCATCCGTTCTCTTGAGAACCACGATCGAAGATGCGGTCTTGCGGCTTGAAGACGGACGGGATCCAAGGCAGGTACTGGATGACGGCATTGAGCGGCTGGAAGACCTTGGACGAGCCGAAGGGGTGGATGTCTCAAGCCAGATTGAAGGGCTGAAGCGCGACAAAAACTACCTGTCGTTTGACCTCGACCTCCATATCAATTCGCTTGACCGGAATACTGGTTTTAACGCACTGTTCGGGCTGGGCGAGGAACTCGAACTCGGCGAAGACATACTCTCTCTGCCGCCCGAAGGTCAAATTCCGAGTGGCAACAAACCGCCGAGTACTCCGCCGCCACCGGCGGTTGACGAAGGCATCCATGGCAGCGAGGTCAGTCTTCAGGTCACAGACTTACGCCAATCGCTCGACATCGAGGGTTCACCTCTGGTCACCGAAGGCATTGTTCGAGTCGAGGAGGCGAGGCCGGCTTCAAACTTTCACGATATCGAGGAGGCAAGCGAGGGTGCTCGGCTGGAGGATGCAGCCAATGCAGAGTCCGGTGGAAATTCTCTGCGAGAAATAGTCAACCGCGCTATTCAGCGAGGTGAAGTGCCTTGGGGTCTCGACACCTCTGAACTCATACGGACGGGCACTCGAGAAGCGGATAATTACGGCGACAGACTGGCCGAATTTCGAAGGCGCGGCCATATTCAAAAAGCCGAGGATCTCGCGAGCATGGAAGTCTATATCGAACAGTTTGTTATAGACCTGCGTAACGGGCGAGACCCAAGAAAGGCTCTGGATGAGCATATTGACTTTATCAACATGCTGGACGCCTTCGGTCCCTATCCGGACGGCTCCACGGTGGCAGGTGAAGTCGATATATTAAAGAACTTGAGAAGCCAGTACGAAGACGCACTCAACCAGCACCTTGAAGAACTGGGTAATCTCTCTGAAGATCTGGGTGATCTCGGCGGACAGACAGAAGGTGGAAGGCTCAGCGACACAAATACTCTTCTCGACTCCACAGAGACAGGTTCACCCCCTCCGCCGCCAGCCGGTACCGGCGACAATGCACTGGAGATAGCCACACGTTCTGTCGAGGAAGGTTCGATACCACCGAGTCTCGACACCACAGCACTCATACAAGCGAGCGAGCAGGGGCTCGAATCCGTTCAGACCAGACTTCAAAAGAACCTCGGTGATTACCAAAGAGCCGCCGATCTCGAAGAGGTAGAACTCTATATTCAAAGGTTTGCTCTCGACCTGCGTAGCGGGACTGACCCGAGAACTGCTTTGGACGAGAATATCGCCAGGCTGTCGGCCAAGGCTCCCTATCCGGACGGCTCCACGCTGGCCGATGAGATCGACCTACTCAGAAACCTGAGGAGTCAGTATGAGGAGGCCCTTCATTCACATCTCGAAGAACTCCGTAACCTCGACGGTGGTGGCGGACTCAACCAGGCTCGGCAGGGTGCCAAACCACCCACTGTGGAAGAGATTCGGGATTCGATTCAACGAGGCCTCGTACCGAGAGGTTTCGACAGT
>RKSB01000111.1 GCA_007571095.1 K189A clade bacterium
TCGTCCGGCAAGAAATTCCGGGTCTCCATCCCGCCAGGCACATGACTTGTCGCAGAAGGCTCGGGTGTAGTTGAGCTGAAACCGGACATTGGGGTTTGGGTACCAGTTCAACGCAGCCGTTAGAGTGCTGCCGCTCTGGTGGCTGCTGCTGTTGTGTATCTGGCCGGCTCCCAGACTGATCCAGCCATAACGCAGAGCCACTTCCCATGCACCTGTACCACCTTCGTGCAGGGGCTGAACAGGCGTTACGCCGCCCCAGTAGCCGGAAGGGTCATAAGAACGAGTGTCCGGCGTCAGAAAGAAGCCGGTCTGAATGTAATATCCGCCGGCTTCGTCGCCCCCCGAAGCAGAGTTGTCGAACTTGCCGTAAAAGTACTCGCCGTTTACCCAAAAGCGTTTTCGGGCAAAAATCCCGCTGACATTCAAGGAAGTGTAGGAATCTATCGTAGCCAGTCGCGTCCCTCCATTTCGAGAAACACCTGTATCAAGCAGAGCGTCCCCTGTGGAAGAGTCAGGCCTTAGACGCAGGCCGGCAATGCCGTCATTGTCATATTGTCGATAGCCGGCCGCCACGCCGATATGAAACAGCGGCGAGCCCTCCCCTTTTTGACGGCTGAAAATGGCGTGGCCGGTTACTCCGTGGCCATCTTCCAGTGTGCTCTCCTGACCGCCGGCTGAACGCAGAAAAAAGTAGCCGCCTTCCAAAAGCAGGCTGTCACCGGCTGTTCGCCAGGCGACCCTGACTCCTGGTGCTCGCCCACCAACCCCCAGAACTGATGAATTAAAGAATTCGCTGACCATGGAACGTTCAACAAAAACGATATGCTTCGCACTCATGGGGCCTTCTGTGGAATAAGGCAGGTCTTTTTGGCCAAAAGTTACCTTGAGCGGCCCTCTGTTGTAAGTGATGAAAATATCCTGAAGGCTCTGAGAGTCGTTATCGACATTCTTCATGTCGAATCGCATGGCATAGTCAAAAATGCCGTAGAGCCTGCCCGTCACCGCCAGTCGAGCCTGTCGAAACTGAGTGGCGGAGGCACCCGTGTAAGAGCCATCGCTTTCAACCAGAATGCTGTCTATGTAGACGTTGGCATCAAAGGCCAGAGAATGCAGCCCATTGGCTGACTTGATCTCGAATCTTCCGCGTTCGTAAGCCGACAGGTCTGGAGTATCGGCCAAAGCGGGGTTGCCCCAAAGCACGGGCAGCAGCAAAACAAGGCCGCAACACTCTTTTGGCAGTCTTCGGAGTTGGGCAAAGAAGGCCGAAAAATGAGTGATCTGAACGAAGCGAGAAGCCTTCAACAAGCGGTTTTTTCTGTAAGCGAACTCCATCAGGCTTCGAGGTTATACCCGGTCACAGTTGGATAATACTTGAAAGCCACGAATGCGAAACTCCGAAAAAAGACCAAAGCCTCTCCTCGAAAGCGTCAGAGAAAGGACGACATTCTCGCTGACAAGGCCAACGGAAGAACCGGAGAATGCGAAGCCGTCAGGACTTTGAATGCTCTTCACGAAAATGCACGTGCGATGGAGCCAGGAGAATTCATCAACCGTTTTTTGAAAGCCGGAAGAAAAAGAAGATTTGCGCACTCCTCTTTTTTACAAATGCCTTCCGCATACTCGCTTAACAGTCAGGATGACGAGAATTATCCCTGATAAAACCGAAAGCCTTGACATAGTTGAACTGGAATCTGACCTGTGGAGTGGGATACCAGTTCAGGGCAGCCGTCAGGGCACTTCCAGTCTGATTGCTGTTGCTGCCTTCAATCTGTGCGCTGCCCAACTCAAGTTCACTGTACCTTAGTGCAAGCTCGAAAGCACCCGCGCCTCCCTTGTGCACAGGGTTGGACGGCTTGACGGCAGCCCAGGCACCGTTTTTGTAGGGTCTGCTGTCGTTTGTCAAAAACACACCGCCTTGAAAATAGAAGCCGGTTGCCTCGTCATCTCCCGGCTCAGAATTTTCAAACTGGCCATAGAAGAACTCGGCATTACCCCACACACGGTTGACCGCAAAGGCTACGTTCGCATTGAAAGAGATGTATTCATCCGCGCCTTCAATAGGGTCATTGGTATCAATGATCCGGTCGCCCTCTGAAACACCCGGGCGCACCCGAACACGAGCAATACCGTCATTGCCATATTTCCGAAAGCCACCCGACGCACCTATGTGGAACAAGGCACCCAGTTCCTTGTCGTGTTTGCTGTAAACAACTCGGCCAGTGGCTCCGTGACCGTCATCAAGTGATCGCTCGTCGCCGCCGGGAATTCGCAGAAAGTAGTAGCCTCCCTCCAGCAGAAGACCGCTGTCCTTTGCATCATAGGTAAAAGTAATACCCGGTGAACGACCACCGATTCCCAGAGCCTCTGAACCGAAGAAGTTCGAGGCAAAGGAGCGTTCAAGAAAGGCGATGTACTTTGAACTGGTCAGTTCGTTCATCGAATAAGGGGCTTTCTTCTGGCCGAAAGTCACCCGAAATCCTTCATGCTTGTATCGAAGGTAGGCATCTTCTATGGCCTGGCCACCGTCATCGGCATCCTCGAAGTCGATCTGCAACTTATAGTCAAAGACTCTGTAGAGCTTGCCCGAAACCGCCAGTCGAGCGCGACGAAACTGCGTCTCGCTGGCTCCATCGTAATCACCGTCGTCGCCAACAAAGGTCGTGTCATACATCAGACGGCCAGCCACTTTCAGTGAATGCAGGCCATTGGCCGACTTGATTTCAAACTTGCCTTTCTCGTAACCCCCGAGATTCGGCTCCTGGGCCATGGCTGCTCCAAAAAGCGCGCACCCTGCCACAGCAGCGACAAGACGACCAGAACGGAAACGGTTATAAGCACCTGAAGACATATCTCCTCCTTAATTGAGATCTGTAAAGAAACAAAGCTGAAAAAACGAACAGGGAAAGGTATAGAGGGATTCCACCCGAAGCCTGTCTCAAGTGGAATTCGGAGAGCGATACAACCACACGAAAGCACTACGTGTGTGAAAATCGGACGGAAGATTAATAGCCCGTTTCTGGAAAGTCAAGAGAAAAAAAGAAAATTTTTATACTTTTTTTTTACAAATACTTACAGGAATGAGCAAGAAAAATAAATAAGATTCAGCAGTGATACGCGTCATGACAAGGTGAGTAGCGGCAGTGAGTCTGGCTGATTTATCACAGGGTCGCTCGCTGTCGATTAAGGCCCTGGACGACAGATTTCTTTAATCGAATAATTCCAGAGTCCTGAAGCCCCTTTTCAGAACATCAGGCTGTCTGTTACTCTAAGCCGGCTTGGGCCGAGTCCTGTTACGGCCTTGAGCACACAGAAAAACGCTCAGGCATTGGCAAAAACTCTTGAGTGCTTGCCGATACAATACTCAACAGATTGATCGATCCGAACAGATTGGAGGACTTATGACTCAAGTAACTGTATCAGAGGACATTGCCGCCGAGGCACAGGCGGTGTGGGAGATACTCGGTGATTTTACCGGTATTCAGGTAGGTGGCCCGATTACTTCATTCTCAACCGAAGGTGAGGGTGTGGGTATGACTCGTAACATAGGCATGGCCAACGGAACCATCGTCGAGCGTCTGGAGGAACTCGACCAGGAGAAGATGCAAATGAGTTACCGAATTCTCAATGCCGATGCGCCTCTGCCTGTCACTGACTACTCCTCGACTGTCAGGGTCAGCACCACCTCAGCCGGCCACTGCCATGTTAACTGGGTCGGCACCTTTGAACCCAGAGGCGCGCCCGAGGAAACCGCCGCCTCCATCGTCAAGGGTATTTATACCAACTTCATTGCAGCGGCTCGAAAAGCGACTGGTGGCTGAAGGCCAGTAGCCTTCTCATCGAGGGCGGACTGGATTCGCCTGAACAGTAATCCGTCCTCAGCCGAGCAGTTTTATCTCGCCGACTGGCTTCTGCTCGACATTCGGCGGACGCGTCTTGATCTGAAGGGCCGTCATGGTCGTCAAGAGCAGTGCGGCTCTTTCGAGTGCTGCCTCTACAATCCTCCCTTGCATGAGTTCAAGTGCGGATGGAAACAGCACCCTTGCCTGTTGAAGTAAGCAGAGTGGCTTTGCCGAGTCGGGCTATGGCTTTAAGTTGAGCAGCGGTTTATCTCGATACAGTGACTCTCGTTTTTGTCTGGGCGGGTCAGTGCCTCGTTGCCGCCTCGTAAGAAATGCCATTCACTACTCAGGCTTTCGACGACAAGGCCGGTGACGGCGATAGCGTAAACGGCTCTTCTGACGAAAGAGAGTGGAGCAGGAGCGGGCATCGGTCGCTGACAACCACAGAGAACCGCCTCTCCATTTCCTCCGCACCCTTTGCACGACAACTTCTTGCAGCGAGGTTAGACGGTTTTCCTGCGAGTCCGAAGGGTTTCAACTCCAGAACAAAGGCACTGCAACAAAGGCAAAAAAGAATCCCGTCAGATACACAAACATGGCTGTCCCTGAGATGACCCAGCCGGCCCTGCGAAGCCTGTTGCACGCCCTTGCCTGCGCGGGATCCGCTGGACAGGGTGCATGGCGCGCTCGCCATTGCAGGAAAACTGCAATCACTATAAGCAGGCCGGCGACCGCAAAAACAGCCTCCTTGTAGTCGGAAACAACCGTAATCCAGGGCATGGTGCCTATCAGTCCGGCCAAAGCGGCTCCCATGCCAAGTGTTACCAGCAGAGCCGGCAACGCACAACAAAGCAGGGTTCCAACAGAAGTAAACAGGCCAAGCGACGGCAGAAGTGTCTGCCGCCACCACGAGAGTTGGTTATTCGCCACGTTTGATTTCTCTCACCGCGTAGCCGGAGTCGGTAATCAACTGTGTGATGGTTGCATCATCCAGTTGCTCGCCTTTGCGAAGATGAATGACAACAAGCCTGTCGTCGAGATCAACCTTGATTGACTCAACAGATTCCTGTCTGCCGAACACTTTTTCCAGTGCCCGAGCACAGAAGTCACAGACCATGCCGTTCACATTGACATAGACTTTTTCGTCAAGAGAAAGGGCGAATGGCGAAAAGCACAATGCCATCAAAAAGGCAGTGGCCGAGAGTAATTTTTTCATGGTTTTCCTCACTAGTATCTGAAAATGTAATTGAGCAGGACCGCACCCCTGTCACTCAAGCCTGTTTCCAGCAGATGAACGCCCTTGAAGAAGCGAACAAGCGGTGTTATGACCATGCGGTTGTCCGCCAGATGATCCACCTGCAACATAAGCCATGTGTGCAGGTCGCCATAATCGCCTTCGTAGGGAGCCCACCCGATGCGAGCGGATTGCGAAAAAAAGTCGTCCCCATCCTTCATCCAGGTGTAACGATTTTCGTAAGCAACGAAGTAACGGCGATTCTCCCAGTCGGCAGCCAGGCTCGCAAAACCAGCCATACGAGCCTTGTCATCAAATTCGTTGCCATGAGCAATGCCGACACCTGACTTAAGGTACAGGTTGGCTTGCGAGTCGGGCCTGTTCCATCGCTTGAGAAGACGATTGACCTGAAGCAGGTCTAACCTGAGTTCCCTGTTCTGCCAGTATTCAAACCGGTAGCCCAGCGATGTTTTTGCAGTAGGCGAATAATGGGCATGAACGGTGTTTTTGGTACCGTCATTCATCAACATGAGCGTCCAGCCGCCGGAATAGGACACCGGCCTTGCCAGAACAAGAGCAGGGACGATTAACCCCGCCCCAACAAAGGTGCGTAACAGCAATCGCACATAAATCTCCTCTTTGCGATCAGAGTAAAGGCTGCGAAAAAGAGGCAGCCTTGTCAGACAAGATCAGGAGGAGTGTTTTGGAGGATGCAGAAGAGGAGCCTGGCCAAAGGAGGCGGAGGCCTCATTGGCAATCGAAAAGGACTGGCTGATTGTTGAAAGAAAGTGCACAGCCTGCCCGAAGTCCACAAAAAGAGAAGGACTGTGAGCGGCGAATGTGCAGAGACAGAGGTCCTCGCAATGCTCGCCGGCGGAGGATTCCTGTTTTTCCTGTACCGAATGACATGGCGGTACCAAGTCGGCTGTTGCCGTTGAAGTCGCCGTTGATGCGAGTGCCCTCATGTCATGCAGGCATGGCGAAGCCCACGCCGAGACGAGAGTCGTGTTCAGGAGCAGCAGGGCCGAAAATGCAAAGACAAGTCTTCTCCTCATGGTGTCAGTATAAACCTTTTCCCTGTTTGCAAGGCAGCGAGTCGTCATGGCGGAGAGGGTGGGATTCGAACCCACGGTACGCTTGCGCGCACACCTGATTTCGAGTCAGACCCATTCGACCACTCTGGCACCTCTCCCTTACGACTTTCAGGCTATGGAATCGTCTTCGCCGAATTTGGCACAACAATCCAGCCAACCGAAACCCTCATCCTGAGTAGCATAGGTTACCTGAGTCTGTGCGCAACGAGATTCCAGGCAGGCTGTCAGCAACTCCGACACCAGTTTCAGCCGGTTGTTGTTTTCGCTGACATGGCCGACGATCAGATGTTTCAACCGATCCAGATCGGCGGCTTTGAGAAAACCGATTGCCTGATCGTTGCTTAGATGACCTCGCGGTCCGGCTATCCTGTCCTTCAGAGACGGCGGGTAAGCACCTTCCTGCAGGGTGCGTACATCATAGTTGAACTCGAGCAACAGCGAGTCACAATCACCAAAACCAATTTGCACCGGTCGAGTTATTCGACCAATATCGGTCAGCACCCCCAGCTTGCAGCCATCGTGAGTAAAGTGATACTGAACCGGCTCTTGCGCATCATGAGACACTGCCACCGGTGTGATCTTCAGGCTACCCAGTCGAAAGGGAATATCCGGAGTGACCAGCTGAAGACGTTTGACAACGCCCTTTTTCCGAAGAACAGACGCCGAGCCCGATGTCAGAAACAGAGGCAGTTCGTGGTTGTTGACCAACGTAGCAATGCCGGCAATATGGTCGGAATGTTCGTGCGTGACCAGCAGGGCACTGATGTCACCGGGGGAGCAACCCAGCCTGGCCATACCTTGAGTCAGCCGTTTGAGAGAAAAGCCGCAATCCAGCAACAACAGCGTGTTGCCTTCTCTAATCAGGGTTGCGTTGCCCTTGCTGCCGCTGCCTATGGAAGCAATTTCCATCAGTTGGCTCTCGGTGTCGGGGCAAGCAGTGGGTCCGAATGCACGACCAACCCGACAGTCAAAGCCTCTTTTCGAGAGCGATTCCTACAAGGCATATTCGCGCAACAAGCTCAATATCTGCTCGGCATATTCCGGATCCAGAGTCTGTTCGGTGCTCGTCACCGCCACCGAGCCCTGGGAATCGGCCCAGTTCAAATGCAGATCAAGCTGCTGAGTGTCTTCTTTTGAACGGCCCTGTCGGCGACTCCTGGTGTTTGCCGAGATCAGGTTTTTGTCGAAAGCAATCCGTATGACCGAATTGTCATCCTTTACTGATTCGATTTCTATTTCGGCATTCTTCAGCGACTGCCGAATGGTCGCAAAAAAGCGTTGATTGTTCAGCTTGAGGTGTAAGCGTGGCTGGCCTTCGGCGTTCCGCAACAGAATGGCCTTGGGTTCGGCATTGATCGTATTTGCCATCAGCGAAACGGAAATTCGCTTGTCCTTGATGAGCAGGCCCGAAGCTATGATCCTCAGGAGTTCAACTTCTCTTTCCGCCGCCCTTGTACCCGGTGATGCCGAATCGACATTGGGGTCAAAGGTTTCGCCTTCCTTCCTGAATACCTGAAGATGGACTTCGGTGAAGCCTTTTCGAATGGCCTGCTCAACCCTGAACTCCACTCGGTAAGCGGCGGCGACTCCTTGCGGTGCATCGCTGACAGGCTCCTGCAGAAACTTGTCCTTGAAATCCGAACCGACATTAAACCATTCGGTCTCCAAAATCCCCGCCGCAGGTTCGTTGCGCCGGATGCCCAGTTTGTAATCGGAGACAAACAACACCAGTTTAGGCCAGACAGTGGAGGGGTTTTCCGGCGACACCAGCCAGCTGGCATCGCCGATCGTCTGTATCCTGATCTGATCCAGAATTTCAGGTGCGAGCAGACTGTCGGGAGCAGCCAGCCTGGATGAACGAGAAGAGATATCTGTGCCCTCAGTCGCCGGAATGGGCAACAGGTTGCCGATGGCTTCGCCGTCAAGGTCTGCCGGAATAATCAGAGGCGATTCGGGCAGAGCACCCAGATAGGCACTTTCCCGATTTCTGCCGCTCTGGACATGCGGTTCGTTTTTGCCGAACTCGGGTAAAAATGCACAGGCAGACAGCCAGAGTCCGAAGCCGGTCAGCAGGAGGTATTTCATTGGGCCGAAGAGATCGCTTTCAGACTCTCTCTGACTTTCGCCTGTTTGTCCTCCGACAAAACAGTCATTGGCAGACGAATGCCCTTTTCGATAAGCCCCATGTACCAGAGTGCCCATTTGACCGGAATCGGATTGGATTCAACAAACAAAGACTGGTGAACAGGCATAAGACGCTGGTGAAGCTGGCTGGCTGTGGCCATGTCTCCGTTATTGGCGGCGTCACAAAATTGAGCCATGAGCCTGGGTGCAACATTGGCGGTAACCGAAATACAGCCGACCGCACCCGCCTGCATCAAGGGCAGGTTTTGCGAATCCTCTCCCGAAAGCACGCAAAAATCCTCAGTCTGTTCAAGTATTTCGGCAACCCTTTGCACCTTGGTGCTGGCTTCCTTGATACCTATGATATTGGGGTGACTGGCCAGCCGAATGGCAGTTTCGGGCAGTAGATCAGAACTGGTGCGGGCAGGGACGTTATACAAAAGCTGCGGAATTTCGACGGCATCTGCGATGGCCATGTGATGACGGTACAGACCCTCCTGGGTCGGCTTGTTGTAGTAAGGCGAAACCAGTAAACAGGCATCGACACCGACGGCGGTTGCTGCCCGAGTCCATTCGATAGCCTCTTGAGTGGAATTGGCACCGGTACCGCCAACCACCGGAATTTTTCCGTCTACGCCTTGAACCACTCGCTCAATGACTCGAATGTGTTCTTCCACCTCAAGAGTAGCACTTTCGCCGGTCGTTCCCGTGGGAACAATGCCCTGCGTACCCTCCTCCAGATGCATTTTTACCAGACGCTCAAGAGCACTCCAATCGACCTGGCCGTCATCCAGCATCGGAGTGACCAGTGCGACCAGGCTACCCTGCAGCATGTTGTTTATGACCGGTTCCGGAGTTTCCATATCATCCACATCTCAATCACCTCTCAGGCAGATTTCTGTTCTTCGGTGAGGTTTTCGTCCAAGGGTTGTTGTTGTAACACCTGTTCTTCAGAAAGCGTAGGCCAGACCTGGTAGAGAATCTTCACCAGAGAAGCCAGCGGAATGGCGAAAAATACTCCCCAGATGCCCCAGAGCCCACCAAATACGAGGACGGCGATAATAATTGTAACCGGATGGAGGTTGACCGCATCGGAAAAGAGGATGGGCACCAGAACGTTGCCATCCAGAAGCTGAATGACGCCATAGACAACTACCAGCCATGCCAGTTCCGAACTCAAGCCCCACTGCAGAAAGCCGATCAGCACGACGGGTACAGTGACGACTGCCGCACCTACAAAGGGAACCAGTACCGAGAAACCAACCAGCAGGGAGATAACCAGCGCATAGTCCAGCCCCATAAGCAGAAAGCACACATAGGTTACGGTTCCGACAATGAATATCTCTATCGCCTTGCCACGAACATAGTTGCTTATCTGCTGCTTCATCTCGCGACCCACCTGCACGATCAGTCGCTGACGTCTGGGTAACAGGGAAAGAATAAAGCTGGTCAGATTTTCGCTGTCGCGCAGCATGAAGTACACGAGAATAGGTACCAGCACCAGATAAATGACCAGCGTAAACACATTTGGCAGGGCATTGATCGAAGATGCCACCAGCCATTGACCCGCCTGCTGTAACTGTAGGGCGATGAAGTCAACCCAGCTTTCCACCTGGCTTTGCGTAACCAGCGTTGGATACATCTGGGGCAACTGCTGCATGGTCGATTGCAACTGAGTAACCGTCGCCGGCAAAATGCCCAGAAAGGAATTGAACTGGCGGACAATCAGCGGAATGAGCAGCAATAAAAACACTGTCACCAGGCCGAGGAAAACGAGAAAAACCAGATGTACCGCCAACTGACGAGGCACCGAAAAGCGTACCAGCTGAGTGATGGCACCCTGTAGCAGGAAGGCAAATATCAGAGCGGCCAGCAGAGGAGCAAGTGTGGTGCCCAGAAACAGTATGGCCAGCAGGGAACTCAAGAGGAGCAGGAACAGAAGCAACCCCTCTTCGTTTGTGAACAGGCGGTCGACCCAGACGCGAAAATGCTTCAGTGTCTTCAAGTTTTCAGTCCTTCGGGAATATCTGGCCAACGGGCAAGCACTGCCGCCCTGGATTCATAATTTCTGAAAGAGATAGCAGTAAATCTCATCTTTCTTCTCTGCGCTCAACAGGGTGTGACCGGATCTCTCGGCAAATACCTCGAAGTCCCTGAGCGAGCCCGGGTCAGTCGCTTCAATGTAAAGCTTCTGCTTCGACTCCATGGCGTTCAGCTTCTGCTTGGCCTTCAGTAGCGGCATCGGGCAGGACAGGCCTTTGGTGTCCAGAAACAGCTGGCTGTCATCAAGTGTATCGGACATGACTGGTCATGAGGGATAATCTTTTCTTTTCCGAAAAAAAGCTTTGAAGAGGCAGTTTTGACTGCGCCGACTTCTTGTACTGCTTGTCTATGCTATCTTTTTTAGCAGACTTATTTTTTTAACAGACTTAAGGGCTTTCTTCTGCACATCATCCTCGCATAGTATTATACCGTCATGCGGTTCCTCTCGCCCAAGAATCCTTTCGGGCTTTTTCTGCCTGTTCTGTCTTTAAGCCTCTTGCTGTCGCTACAAGCAGCCGCAGACCTTCCCGAATTGACCGATACCTCTTCAGGTATTGTGTCGCTCAGCCAGGAACGCGAACTGGGCGATCAGGTCATGCGTGAAATCAGACGTTCCAACATCCAGTACAGGGATCCGCAGATTCACGAATACACCGAGCTGTTGCTGTTCAAACTCGGGCAATTCAGCCAGCTCAAGGACAGAGCGTTTCGGCTGGTACTGATCAACGACCCCACTATCAACGCTTTTGCGGTGCCCGGCAGCGTCATTGGTGTGCATCTTGGACTGTTTCTGGAAGCTCAGCAGGGGGCTGAGTTTGCTGCCGTGCTGGCACACGAGATAGCTCACCTCTCGCAACGTCATTACGCTCGCGGAACCGAAACCGAAAAGAAACGGGGGTTGCCCTATCTTGCCAGCATTATAGGAAGCATGATTCTGCTTGCTCAAGGTGGTACCGAGGCCGGACTGGCGGCCTTGTATTCGGCGCAGGCGGCGGCGGCATCCAGCCGGTTGAGCTATAGCCGATTACTTGAAAGAGAGGCTGACAGGGTGGGCATACAGATTCTTTATCGAGCCGGATTTGATCCCCAGGGCATGGCTGATATGTTTGCTCGTATGCAGAGGGCGGCACGGCACAACACCAAGCCGCCCGAGTTTCTGCTTACGCATCCCCTGCATGAAAACCGTATCAGCGACGCCCGCAGTCAGGCCGAACAGTACGACAAGAAAGATTATCCCGAAGCACTCGACTATCACCTGATGCGCGCCCGAGCCAGGCTGGTGTACAAGAATCCTGAAAACATGAGGGAAGAGTATCGAAAGCTTTCTCTGGACAGGGATCCGGTGATGGCGGTCGCCGGCCTCTACGGTCTGGCCCTGGCCTTGATTCGGGAAGAGAAATTTGACGAGGCCGAACCCATCGTTGACCGACTGGTGGCCGATCATACGAAGCTTGCTTTTGAACTGCTGAAAGCGGAACTCTGGATCGCCTCCGGCAAAATAAACCCGGCGATTGACTCGCTTCAAAAGCTGCTTAAGCTACATACCAACAACAAGCCTACCGCCTACTTTTATGTTCAGGCATTGATGCGGGCGGAACGTTTTGAAGAGGCCAGACGAGTACTTCGCAAACAGGTGCTTATTCATCCGAACGATGTCGATCTGTGGTCTGATCTCGCCGATGTTTCGGGCCAGACGAAGGATATTCTCGGTGTACACAGAGCACGAGCCGAGCTGTTTTTATTGCAGGGAG
>RKSB01000023.1 GCA_007571095.1 K189A clade bacterium
GCGAAAAGCCGAGAGCCACACCAAAGCCATGCAGGACGGCTTCAAACAGGCTGAACTCTGTTCGAATGCTCAGCAGAGAGACACTCAGAACAGCACAGTTAGTGGTTATCAGCGGCAGAAACAGCCCCATAACCTGATGTAGCAGAGGGTGAGCGACTCGAATAAAGGTCTCGGTGAACTGAACGAAGGCCGCAATCGTCAGAATAAAAGCCATGATATTCAGGTATTCGAGCCCGAACGGCACCAGCAGATAGTGGTAGATCATGTGGTTGAAGGCCGACGAGAAGGTCAGGACGAATGTCGTGGCCAGTGCCATGCCCGCCGCCGATTTCAGTTGGCCGGTCGCTCCGATGAAGGGACAGAGTCCGAGAAATTGTGTGAGTACAAAGTTGTTGACCACCGAAGCACTGATCAGGATAAGCAACAGGTTTTCCATGGAGCCGAGAATAAATCAGAGGTGCTGAATGAGCAGAACAGGTATGCCGAGACTACCTGATTTGACCGTGCACACTAGCGTGCCCTCCTTGCGGCCGTCCCTTATTTCGGAAACCTCAATGTTCGACTTCAGCAACCGGTCTCTCAGCCCCGCCAGATTATCGGTTCTCAGAGCCAGCCCCCAAAGCCTGTCTCGCTTGCGATCAAACCTGTCGGCAGCCATGACCTCGATGCTCATGTGGCTGGTTCTGAAAAACAGCAGGGTTTGATCGTCCCACGGCCTTTCCAGGGCCAGCCGAATACCCAGTATATCCCGATAGAATCGCCTGGCGGCCTGAGCGTCCGAACTGTGTATTACCAAATGGTCGACTCCTGTTACTCGCTCCTCTGCGACAGGCTCGGCAGCAGGTACCGAGGAATTGTGGCAAATCGCAAAGCTGAAGATATGACGTGCCACCGCCGGCTTCCAGGTGATGGTTTCCCAGTTTCTGTAGTGTTGGCCGCTGAAGTCAGAGCCGTAGCCGGCTGAAGGCGACGAGACACTCACGCCCTGTTTGCGCATTTGTTCCGCCAGCCTCGCCAGATCATCGGTGCCGAAAACGAGACCAAACAAGCCTTCGCCGTTTGCCTGAAGGTGATTCGTCAAGGCCGTGACCAGCCAGTTGTTGGCAGGCTGAAGCCTTTGATCAATGGCCAGTAGTTCAAGATAGGTGTTGTCCAGGCGGAACAGGGCGTTGTGCGTACCGTACTGGGGGTGCTGTCCTCGCCAGCCGGGTTTGTGGCCGAGCAGAAGCCCACAGGTCTTTTCTGATGCCTCGAGGTCCTCTACAGCTATGATGATGTGATCTACGTTTACAGAAGTGGCCATTCTCGCTCTGGTCAGGTGACCGACATGCCGGGTTCTGCCCCACTGTCGGGGCTGAGCAGAAAGATTTTTTGTCCCGACCCGGCTGCCAGTATCATGCCTTCGGAGACGCCGAAGCGCATTTTTTTAGCCTTCAGGTTGGTCGCCATCAGAGTCAACCGACCCGTCAAATCAGCGGGCTTGTAGGCCGACTTGATGCCTGAGAACACCTCTCGGGTTTCATTTCCCAGATCCATGGTCAGCTTCAACAGCGAATCGGCACCCTCCACCTCCTCAGCCGCAAGGATTCGGGCGATCTTGAGTTCAATTTCGGCAAACCGGCTGTGGTCTATGAGGCCGCTACCCTCCTCCGCCGGCTCCTTTGGCGGCGGAGGAGGTGCCATTCGCCGAATCAGGGCCTTCTCGTCCAGCCTTTTCATCAGCGGAGTAAATGGTTGTATGGATCGATTCAGCAGGGGTTGTTCAAGATTGGCCCATGAAACCGGCTCCGTACCAAGAAAATCTTCTGCTCGGCCAGCCAGCCTGGGTGCTACCGGTTTCAGGTAAAGGATCAACACGCGAAAGAGGTTTAATCCCTGCGTACAAACGGCCTGTGCATGGTCCTTGGTTTCGGGGTTGCGTATCAATTCCCAGGGTGCCTGCTGCTGAATATACTCGTTGGCGTCATCGGCCAGTGCCATGATTTTTCGAATACCGGCGGCAAAATCGGCCCTCTCGAAACATTCGGCGATTTCGCTGCCCGCCGCCACTGCTCGCTCAAACTCTGATTCGAGGGGTAATTGCGCACTCAGACGGTGGTCAAAATGCTGATTGATGAATTTGGCACAACGACTGGCGATGTTTACCAGCTTGCCGACCAGGTCGGAGTTTACTTTGCGAGCCATTTCTGACAGATCCATATCAATGTCATCAACGCCGGGCGAAAGCCGTGAAGCAAAGTAATAACGCAGGTATTCCGGATCAAAGTGCTTGAGGTAGCTGGCGATTTCGAAGCTCTGTCCGCCGCGGCTTTTGGAGAGCTTGCTCTGGTTGACAGTCAGGAAGCCGTGAGTATGTATTCGGGTTGGCGTTCGAAAGCCTGCGCACTTGAGCATGGCCGGCCAGAAAAGGGCGTGAAAATAGACGATGTCCTTGCCGATGAAATGGTGAATTTCGGTTCCTGCGGCCGCTGCCTTTTCCGCATCCCAGTAATCGTCGAAGTCGAGGTCAGCCCGCCTTGTCAGAAGATTCTGAAAGCTGGCGATGTAGCCGATGGGAGCGTCCATCCAGACGTAGAAGTACTTGTCCTTATAGCCTGGAATGAGAAAGCCAAAGTAGGGGCTGTCGCGGCTGATATCCCATTGTGCGAGACCGCCGGTCAACCATTCGCCGAGCTTGTTTCGAATGCTTGGATGAATGGCCGGGCCATCGACCCATTGTTTGAGGAAGTCGGTGAATGCGGGCAGATCAAAAAACAGGTGCTTTGAGCTTTTTAACACGGGCGTCTGGCCGGACAGACGTGATCGGGGATTCAACAGCTCAGTGGCTTCGTAACTTGCTCCGCAGACCTCGCAGTTGTTGCCGTATTGATCGGGTGCTCCGCATTTTGGGCAACACCCAGACACAAAGCGGTCAGCCAGAAACATCTGTTTGTCCGGATCGTAGAGTTGCTCCACCTCGCTTGTGTGAATATGCCCCTGCTGAAGGCACTGGTTGTAGATGCGTTCGGAGAGGATGCGGTTTTCCTCCGAATGAGTGGAGTAGTAGTTGTCGTGCTCTATATGGAAGCCCTGAAAATCCCGAACATGGTTCTGCTTCATTTGCTCAAGCAGGGTTTCTGGCGGAATGCCGAGCTCTTCGGCCTTGATCATGGTGGTTGTACCATGGCCATCGTCGGCCGAAATATAGGTGCAGATGTGGCCTCTCAGACGCTGGTAACGGACCCAGATATCAGTCTGAATGTGTTCCAGAATATGGCCGGCGTGGAGGGGGCCATTGGCATAAGGAAGAGCACTGGAAACCAGAATACGTCGAATTCTGGAAGGCTTTTCACCGGTTCCTTGAGTCATTTTTTTTCGTACTGGTTGTGGAGCTGGCCAAATTTGCCAAGGCTCCTTGTACAGCCGAATATAGCTGGCCGAGACAGTGAGGCTTGAGAGCCGGGCAAGACTAATAAGGGTATTTTACAGGCTGTCTTCGGCTTGGGTAGAATAAAAAAGTCGACTAGGGGTGCATCCTATTCCAAAGCCAAGCCCCGAAGACAGTTCTCAGGATATTGACAGATAGCCCAAATAGATAGAATAAAAAAGTTGCTCGGAAAAACCTATCCTGAAGCTGAGCCCTTGAAGCCAGCTCGCAGGATGTCGATAGATAGCCCAAACAGATAGAATATTAAAAAGCTGCTCAAGGCTGGAAATAAAGCCCATCCTATGCCCAAGCCTCTGAAGGCAACTCGCAGAATACCAGGCACTCGTCATCTTCTCGCCGTCGCTTTCGGCAAGGGGGGTGTCGGCAAATCAACAACCTCAGTCAATCTGGCACTGGCTTTTGCTCGGGAAGGTGCTTCGACAGGGTTGCTGGATGCCGATATTTAC
>RKSB01000180.1 GCA_007571095.1 K189A clade bacterium
CCAACAGAGAGATTTCCACTTTACTTGACTCCGTTAAAGGGCGGTTCAGTCTGGCTCATCCTGCCGCAACGCCGGATGGACAAGCGAACCCGAATGAGTAATCAGGCATCCTTGCAGAATTTCGTTCTGGTCGTCAAGTAAGCAGCCCTCTTCGTCAATACTGCAAACCTCTTCGAGCAGATGTACCAGATTGGAGGAGAACATCTGGCTGGCATGAGTGGCCACTGTAGCCGGCAAATTGCTCTGGCCAATGACCTGAATACCCTGAATATTGATGACTTCATCCGGTTTTGAACCCTCGACATTTCCGCCGGTTTTGTCGGCTGCCATATCGACAACCACGCTAGCCGGTGCCATCGCCTTCAGCATGGCCTGAGTAACCAGCCTGGGCGGCGGGCGGCCAAACAACTTTGCGGTGGTAATCACTATATCGCTGGCAGCCAGTACCTTTGCCATGGCTTCCTGCTGCCGGGCCGTCTGTTCGTCGCTCAGGGACTGGGCGTAACCCTGTTCTGTCTGGCCGACATCGCCCAGATCAATCTGAAGAAACCTCGCACCCAGAGAACGCACCTGCTCTTTCACCACCGGCCGAGTATCAAAGGCCTCCACTCTGGCACCCAGACGTTTGGCCGTTGCAATCGCCTGCAGGCCGGCCACACCGGCCCCGATGACAAAAACTCTGGCCGGTGCAAGCGTACCGGCGGGTGTCATCATCATCGGAAGAATTTTCGGCAGAAAAGAGGCTGCGACAATCACCGCCGCATAACCGGCAAGGCTGGCTTGAGAAGAAAGCACATCCATGGGTTGTGCTCGAGTGGTGCGCGGAATCATTTCCAGAGAAATCGCACTGATGTCGGCTTTGACCAGGGCCTGAACCAGGGCCTTTTCGTTAAAAGGGTCCAGCAGGGAGATATACAGGCTTTTTGGCTGAAGTGCCTGCAGCCAGGCATCGGAGGGCTTGTTGACGGCCAGAACAATGCCTGCCTGCTGACAGACCTGGCTGGCCGATTCTGCCAACTCGGCACCGGCTGCCGAATAGTCCGAGTCGGCAAAGCCCGCAGCCACACCCAGACCGGCCTCAACGCTGACTTGAAAGCCGCGAAGAACCAGCCGCCTGATTCCGTCTGGCGTGAGTGCCACTCGGTGCTCGTTGGCGAGAGTCTCCTTGAGTACTCCAATGCGTGCGAGAATCCTGATTGTCCTCAACTCCTCTTTTTGATTTGTCCGATTCTTCGATTTTTCTGGCGGTGTTCGACTTTCGTCAATGTGCCAGAATCGAAGCCATTATAACCGCCGTTGCCGAAAACCCCGCTACTCGCATTCGAAGACCGACATGTCTGTTTATCAGGCGAAACCATCTTCAAGTATCGAAGAGAGAACGAGGAATTGATACAGCCGGCCAGTTGTTGCTCCAGGCACAGATAACCGAGTTCAATCTTTTATCAGGCGAAACCATCTTCAAGTATCGAAGAGAGGGCGAACGGTTGATGCGGCCAGCCAGTGGCTGCTCCAGGCACAGATAACCGAGTTCAATCTTGACTTTGGCGGCTTCGGCTTTCGGAAGCCGTCTTCTTTCCGGCATTCCGTGCATCCTGCGGAGAAAGCCTTCTTTCGCATCCCGAAAAGCCGTTTTGCTGTACCTGGTACTCGTCTGGATTGGCGTCGACCTGCGGAATATTCCTCCTCTGTTTGTTCGTGTCGAGACACAGAGCCGGTGCAACCTGGCCACTTATATCCCCCTTTCTGCCCTTCTCGTCTGAAAAACCGACGAAGACGCCCCTGGGCCTTGGCCTTTCAAAATACTCTCTTGTCACTGAGGTGATCTCGACTCGCTCAAAACAAACGCCCTGGTATTGCGAATTTTTCAAGGCAGAAAGTCCATCGCTCGGAGGAAAAGACCATCGAAATCAAGGGGAACACAGTTGAACAGTCGCTTTCACAAGCACAGACAATCGAGTTCAGCGAGGCGGTGGCAACAGAACACTAAAAGCCGACAGTCAGTCGTTGGTTTCTGTTATTTCATAGACCGCAATAGTACCGGAAAGCTCATTGGCGGTTACAAACAGGTTGTTGCCGTTGGGGCTGTTCGCTGAGGGGATAAACAGCCCCGACTCGGGGGCTGCATGTATAGCGGTGTTCATGGCTACATACTGTACGAATTCAGCGGCGGACGGCACCGAGATGTCGTACACAAAAAACCCGCTCGTTCGCTCCAGTGCTATAAACGCATAGATCCTGCCGGAAAGCTTTACAAGCGTTACTGCTTCAGGTTCGGGGCCCTTGTCGTCGCTTCGGCGGTCGCCCTGATTAAACCCCACCATACCCAGTTGACGAGCGGTAATGACTTCAAAATCGTCACCACTGTCATACACTCTCTCGCCGGTCGAGGCATCCCATATACTGAGCGAACGCCCGCCATAAGCGTACAAGGCTGTGCACTCACTGCCGCCGAGACCGTCATTCCGGACTGTCAATGCCCGTGAGACTTTCAGCCGGCCCAGACCGGCATCATGCCGAATGTCGTCGGCATTCAGCCTGCCGTCTCTGTTGATGTCGGGAATCATCGCCATATCAGATGCGGGCAGGTTGAATCTACAACTCAGGTCTCCTATGCGCTGTTCGTCAACGAATCCTTCGTATTCGCGCGCATCACCCTCGTTGGCCGTAACCAGAAATGTCTTGCCGGCATGGCTGTAGGCTGCAATCGCATCAGGCTGATAAACGCCATAAACCGGCCAGTTGCGAATGTTAATCCGGCCATCCCTGTTGCTTGCATCCAGGCCATTACCGGGCATGCGGTGGTCCTTGAAGCCGAAACCGGTGACAAAATCCACGCTGGCAGATTCAATATCCACCACAGCCAGAGCGTTGTTCTCCTGCAGGACCACATAGGCCGTTGAGCTGTCAGCAGAGACGGCAATGTACTCAGGCTCCACATCCTGGGCGGGAGTTGCATTCGGGCCGAATATAACGGCACCGGATCCGGTGAAATCAAACTCTGTGAAGGTCGCCGTCGAGATGGTTGCAGCGGCAACGCCGCCACTCAGGTTAATAATGGAGATTGACCCTTCGGGATCCAGCGTATAGTCGGCACTCGGTTCTCCCTCGTTGGCGGTCAGAACTCGCATTCCATTCGGCGTAAAGATCAGCATGTCGGGCAACGGGCCTACTTCCACTGCCTGCAAAAAGCTTCGGTCGGCGGTGCGGTAGAAAGCGACATAGCCATTGTCCGTTTCGGGAGAAGCGGAAACCGCCACCGCCAGCAGGGTAAAAGTCGGGTCAATGGCAAGGCTGTTGACCGCACCAAAATTGGCGACGGGCTTACCGGTTGCAACGGCAAGGTCAGCGACTACTGACAGGGTCGATTCGTATTCTGGTCGAGACGGTGTTGAGAGATCAAAGACATCGACATGACCGCTGGACGCATTGACAACCAGCAGGCGGTGAGTGCTGGCATCAAAGGCGGCGATTTCAGCTGCATCCTGGCCAAAGTCGGTCGCCGGATTACGGGCACCACCGATATAACTTACATGGATGCCGCCTTGTTTTCCTTCAGCGGCCGCTGAATGCTGCCTGCCCAGGGAGCCGGCAGGTTCGGCGATGGCCGTTATGCCCTCACTGTCTGCACAGGCACTCAGCAATAGCGCAAACAGGGGCGAGGCAATTTTGCTCAGGGGCATCCCCCTTGTCTTTCTCTTCATCCTGGTTTGATCTTCGCTTTCCGGCAACACACTCGAAGTTCGAGTCAATGTTCCAGAATTCGGGCCATTGTAGCCTCCATTCGTCGAATTTTTAATGCCTCTATCCAGACCGGTGCTCTCGCTGCTGATTACAGTTGCTCTCTCAAGCGGCTCTGTCATCAA
>RKSB01000211.1 GCA_007571095.1 K189A clade bacterium
GGGCTCCGGCTGAAGGCTCTTTATTTCTATTTTCTATTCCCTTTTTAGCTGAAGGCTCCATTCCCTTTTTAGCTGAAGGCTCCATTCCCTTTTTGGCTGAGGGCTCTTTTATTTCTATTCCCTTCTTTAGCTGAGGGCTCCGGCTGAGGGCTCTTATTTTCTATTTTCTATTCCCTTTTTAGCTGAAGGCTCCATTCCCTTCTTTAGCTGAAGGCTCTTTTAGCTGAGGGCTCTTTTAGCTGAGGGCTCTTTATTTCTATTCCCTTTTTAGCTGAGGGCTCTTATCGAATATGAACGACGGGTTCTTCGGCCGACTTCTTCAGGGTTATACGGCGGGCAAGCCAGGGCGACAGTAGAAGCAGAATACCGCCTGATATGACTGCAACGGTAGCCAGATTGGAGAATACACCGGTATAGATCTGTAATGCAGCCATCCCTTCTGCCTCGGGACCTCCCGACGAGTCCAGGCTGGTTGAGGCGGCAATGAGTGCTCCCAGGTTGGCGGCAAACGCAGAAGAAAGGAACCAGACTCCCATGACCAGGCCCACCAGCCGAGCCACCGATAGCCGAGTCACCATGGAAAGCCCCACCGGCGACAGGCACAACTCACCTGTGGTGTGGAACAGATAGGCCAGAATCAGCCAGATCATCGCAACCTGCCCGTTGCTGTCAGCCAGCGAAGCACCTATGACCAGCATATAGAAACCAAGCCCGACCTGAACCACTGCCAGCCCGAATTTGGCGGGAATGGCGGGTTCTCGTTTCATTCTGGCCAATGCCTGCCACAGCCAGGCAAACAGGGGGGCCAGCAGTATGATAAAGCCGGGATTCAGCGACTGGAACTGACTCGGTCGAATATTCCACCCAAAAAGGTTTCTATCGAGATTGCGCTCGGCGAACAAGGACATGGAAGTACCCGCCTGCTCAAAAAGTGCCCAGAAAAGGACTGAAAATGCAATCAGGAAAAGCATAATCAGCATGTTATTCCGCTCTTCTTGCGTGCACCGTAACAGAGAATAGGCGACCAGCCCGACCGCACAGGTGACCGCCGTCAGTAACAGGAATCCCTGGACTACACGACTGTATTGCAGGCACACCCAGATTAAGGCGACGCTCGACACCAAACCTGCACAGACCTTTGGATCCTTAAATACGCTCAGCAGTCCGTTGACTGTCAGCTGTTGGCTTGCCTCCGTCTGACTGTCGGGCAGGTGAGCCTGGCCGGCCAGAAAGACGATCAACCCCATCAGCATACCAATGCCGGCGGCACCAAAACCGTAGGACCAGCCATAGGTTTCACCCAGCCAGCCACACACAATCGTAGCGATCATCGCACCCAGATTGATGCCCATATAGAAGATGGTGAAGGCGCTGTCTCTTCGATCATCATCCGGCGGATAAAGGTGGCCGACTATGACAGAGATATTGGGTTTCAGCAGGCCCACACCAACGGCAATCAAGGCCAGTGCCAGGTAGAGGGATTGAAGCCCCAGAGCATCCCGAAGAATGCCCTGTTCGGTCTGAACAGCCGGATTGCCCTCAAAGGCCATGACCAAATGGCCGGCGGTCAGCAGGATGGCACCCAGGGCGATCGCCTTGCGAGCACCCAGATACCGGTCCGCCAGCATGCCGCCGATGACAGGCAGGGCGTAAACCATGGCGGTATAGCTACCGTAAAGAATATAGGCGTCTGTATCTGAAAAAAGGAAGTGTCGAGTCAGATAGTAAATGAGCAGGGCTCTCATACCGTAATAGGAGAAGCGCTCCCACATTTCTGTGAAAAAAAGAACGACCAGGCCTTTTGGGTGACCAGAGAAGAGCATCATGAAACCTTCAGTTTTTGACGCAGCCTTTGAAAGCTTTGTGGGCTAAGGCCCGTATTGATGTGAGTGGCAATTTTGTCGGCACATGAATCCGGAGACAACTGGCTGGTGTCTACCTCCAGATCATAATCTCCGTGAGCATGAACCAGCTCGTAGTGGCTGCAGGCAGTGCCGGGAAAACGGCCGGGTCTCAGTGCTTCTCTTTCCCGAACTACCTCTATGGGGCATCGTACGGCCACAAAGAGCACCCAGCGGTCTGCAAGGGCACGCAGATAGTCGTGCAGGATAGTCGGGTGCAGTATCAGGTCGTCAATGATGACATTGTTGCCTGAATCAGCAAATGCAGCGATTGCCCGATGCATGCCCCGCAACATTCTGTTACCCATTTCGCCAAATCTGATTTCGGTAACCTTCTTCTGATCGCGAGTAACGGGTACAACATTCAGCCCCGAATCACCCGGTGTTCCGGCTGGAGAGTTCATTCCTCGATAACGGCCGGGCATGGCATCACGAAATTGATCCAGGGCTATATGAAACCAGGGCAGTTCAAGTCTGTGCTGAAGGCTTTGTGCCAGAGTGGTTTTTCCGGCACTGCTCGATCCATTCAAAAAAATGATGCGTCCGCTCATTAGTTTTTTCTTTTGAGTCGATGAATCTTGCAGTAGACAGATTTTGGCATAAACCTGAAGCCCGGCTAAATCCGGTTTCGACAGCCTTGCTGCCCGTTCAGCTGGTGAATGTAATCGAGAATCTCCTGTTCGTTACCGGAAAAAACAATATTGCTTTGTTTTTTGCTCAATTGATAGTCGTACATCGGATCGTAGTAGGAAGAAAGCAGTTCGGCAATCCATTCTCGGTGACCCTCCAGTCGACTCGTGCTCAACTGGTGATCCATGGCCTTTTGCATACACTGGTGAAGCCTGTTGTAACGATCACCTCCCAGGCGTTTGCGAATTTTGAGCAGAGCAGTTTGCAGCCATTCCTGAAAGGTTTTCTCCGCTTGCTGACCATTATACCGGCAGTGGTTGTCATAACCCTGAAGAATGTAGTTTGAAAATATCAACTCGACTCGTTCTTGAAAAGGCCTTTGCAGCAGGATCACTCCGGCATTCTGCATCGCCGAGCAAAGCTTCTCTGGCAAAACAAGACGGCCAATAAAGCGACTCTCGTCTTCCAGCAGAAGACTGCTTGAAGGAAGCTTCATTAATTCGACAGCCAGCCGGTTTTCAAAATCGGCGGGTGCCGGCTGGGGCTGGGGATGAGCACCAAAAGCAGAGCCTCGATGGTTGGCTAGAAACTCCAGATCCACATGCTGAGGAGTTTTTTGCAGCAGTTCGGTTTTGCCGCTGCCTGTACGCCCTCCAATCAGCAGTATCTGGAGGCTGCCGGGCAGCAGTTCCAGTGCCGCCAGAAGCTCTCTGCGGACGGCCTTGTAACCCCCTCGAATTCTGACCATCGGACAGCCGGCAGTCGCCAGCCATGAAGCGGCCAGTCTGGATCTATGGCCGCCACGCCAACAGAACAGGGTGTTTATTTGGTGCCTTTTGGACAGCGCTCGCCAGCCTGCACAGCGGTGGTTGCGAGTCTGTGTGTCCACCAGCTTATGGCCGAGTGCAATCGCCTGCTCCTGGCCGTAGGCCTTGTAGCAGATGCCCACAGCCTTTCGTTCGCTGTTATTGAGGATGGGCAGATTGTATGCACCCGGCAGACTGCCGGCGGCGAATTCTCCCTCAGACCGCACATCCAGCAGGCTGTTGCCCGCCAGCATCAGGTCAATCGCCTGGTGGGCACTTATTTCAGCATCGGCGGCCATCTTCCTGCCGGTTTTCATGCATTAAGGACTAGTGCAGACGGACATCATAGACAGGACTGCCTTGCTGAAAGGCCTTGAGGTGGGCCTCCAGTACCTCCAGTTCACCATTGCGTCTCGCAATATCCGATTGCCGGGCGGTTTGGATGGCTCTTTTTTGAATAGCCACCGCCTGTTCAAATTTGTTGTTGGCTGCGTAGGCCGAGGCCCATGTATCAAGATATGCAT
>RKSB01000085.1 GCA_007571095.1 K189A clade bacterium
GGGCATCTGCTTCAGTACCCATCGGCCGAGCCGTTCGAGTGTGTAGGGAGGCTTCATTCAATCGCCCTGCAGTTCGGCGATCCGATTGCTTCGATCCTCCTGCCTCAGTGGTTCAATCAGCAGTGCCAGATCTCCTTCCAGAACGTCACTCAGCCGGTAGAGAGTCAGCCCGATACGGTGGTCAGTCACCCTGCGTTGCGGAAAATTGTAGGTACGAATGCGCTCAGATCGGTCGCCAGTGCCCACCTGCTGCTTTCGAGAGTGCGCCTGCTCGGCGTCGATTTTTTTCTGCGCTTCGTCCATCAGTCTGGCCTGCAACAGACTCATTGCCCGAAGCTTGTTCTTGTGCTGGGAACGCTCTTCCTGGCACTCAACCACGGTTTTGGTCGGCAGGTGGGTAATGCGAATGGCCGAGTCGGTTTTGTTGACATGTTGGCCGCCGGCACCCGAAGCCCGAAAGGTGTCGATACGCAGATCCTTGCGGTCAATTTCTATGGCTTCGAGATCGGGTGCTTCGGGCAGCACGGCGACAGTACAGGCAGACGTGTGAATGCGCCCCTGGGATTCGGTATCGGGAATACGTTGGACACGATGGACTCCGCTCTCGAACTTGAGTTCACCATACACTCCGTTACCCTCAATTTGACAGATGATCTCCCTGTAGCCGCCGAGTTCGCTGGCCCGGCTACTCAGAGTAACCATCGACCAGCTCTTTTCTTCTGCGTACCGAGCGTACATTCGCAACAGGTCGGCAGAAAAAAGACCGGCCTCATTGCCGCCGGTACCGGCGCGAATTTCCAGAAAGACATTGAGCTCTTCTCGAGGGTCATTCAGCAGTAGCCGTTCATTGAGATCATTCGAAAGCTCTTGCAGACTTTGCTCAACTTGACGAGCTTCTGCGACCGCCAGGTCTCGCATGTCCGGGTCGGGGTCCCTGCATAGCTGCTCCAGCTGCTCCAGTTCATTCTCCTTTTTGACAAAGGTCGAGAAGGTGCTGACCAGAGGTTGAAGAGAAGCATACTGCTTCGACAGGCGAGCAAACTCCTCAGCATTCTGAGCGCATTCTGGTTCTGCCAGTTGAGCTCCCAGAGCCTCGAAGCGGTCTTGCGCCTGTTTAAGCTTTCTCCGAACGGATGGAGTCATGGATATTTCGTTCACCTGGTGAAGACAGGTGTAACTGATGCAGATAACAGACCGCATCCAGAAGCTCAGAGTGATCGGCACTGCCGGCCTGCCTGAGCATGACAGTTGGATGGTGCAGCCACTTGCTGGTCAGGGTATGGGCCAGATCCTTCATAATCTGATTCGGGTCCTCTCCTCTGGCAAGACGGGCTCTTGCCCTTGCCAACTCCCTGGTTGCGGCGTTTTCGGCCTGGCTTCTGAGCCGTTTGATCACGCTGGTGGCGTCTCGTCCCTTGAGGTAGTCCATAAAATGGATGGCCTCATTGCTGGCAATGTCCTCGGCCAGCAAGGCTTCGTCGGCGCGGTTTCGGCGGCTGGATTCGACTATGTCGCGAAGGTCGTCAATCGAGTAAAGATGTACGTTTTCCAGCCGGCCAACCTCGGGTTCTATGTCTCTGGGGACCGCCAGATCAACCATCAGGAAGGGTTTTTGCCGCTTTTCGAGAGCGGTTTCGACCATGCCTTTGCCGACTATGGGAGTCGGGCTTCCGGTTGAGGAAATCACAATGTCTCCGCCCGGCAGGTGTTGCCTGAGTTTGCTCAGAGAGATGATCTGGACCTGCAGGTTGTGCGCCAGCTCCTGAGCACGGTAAGGCGTTCGATTGGCAATCAGCACTTCGCCGGCACCTGCGTTAATAAAGTATCTGGCGACCAGTTCGGTAATTTCTCCCGCCCCGATAAAAATAATCTGGCTTTCCTCGATATTTCCGATGACCTTTTTTGCCAGCTTGAGCGTGGCATAGGCCAGCGTGACCGGGTTTTCTCCGATTCGTGTGGTTGACCGGATATGCTTGGCGGCCGCTATGCTGTGCTGACCCAGCTGATTCAGAACGGCTCTGGTGGTTCCCGCCTGCAGGGCGATATGAAAAGCGGTTTTGACCTGCCCCATGATCTGAGGCTCTCCCAGAATAAGGGAATCCAGGCCGCTGGCCACGCGAATAAGGTGTCTGACCGCCTGTTCGTGGGTGTAGCAGTAAGCCATGGAATCCACACACTGGTCGAGCTGGTGAAATCCGGTGAGCCACTGGCTCAGCTTCTTTCGGCTCTCGGCAGGGTTGAGAGAAGGCGCGTGAGAACAATAGACCTCCACTCGATTGCAGGTTGACAGCAATACGACTTCGGATACGCCCAGGTGCTCTCTGGCCTGCCGAAGGGCAACGGGTAACACTTCCTGATCGAAAAAGAGCTTCTCTCTTTTCTCAAGCGGGGTGTTTTGATGACTGAGCCCGTAAACAAAAACGGACATATTCGATAAGCCTTTGTTCGATATAGTCGAATAATCGCCCAATAGTCTACAACACTCGACTCATTTGGCGAACTCGCCGAGCCGATAGACGCGGCAGGCGGTTTCGTAGAAGAGCGAGTTGCGTTCGGCGGCTGCGTAGTCCTCGCTGATGCGCTTGAAGGTGTTCCAGAGCACAAGATAGGAGCAGCTTGCCTTATCGACCGGAAAGTTGCTTTCAAACATGCATCTGTTGGGGCCAAACCGGTCGATCACATGGCGATAATAGTGGCCTGTTGCCTCGGCCAGTTCTTCCGAACCCGGTGGTTTTGGTCGTTTGTGCCAGCCGAAACCGTTGATCTTCATGTTGATGCCACCCAGTTTGGCGTAAACATTGGAGCACTCGCCCAATTGATCGATGCGTTCCTGCCAGTACTTGAATACGTCGTCTCTTCGGTCGGCATAAACGTCAATGCCCAAAGGACCGCCGAAGTGATCGAGAATGAAGCTTGTTTCGGGAAAGGCCTTGACCAGATCGATAAACTCGTCGAGCTGAGGGTGAAAAGACCATGCATCAAAGCTCAGGTTGTATGAGTTGAGGCAGGCCAGACCGCGCCGAAAGGTATCGTCCATGTAAAGGCTTTCGGGCGGGTGAGTGTGAGAGTTCTGAATGCCGGGGCTGGCATCCCAGCCGGCGGCGTGGCGAATGCCTCGAAAGCGGTTCGGGCTGGCGGCAATATGTGCTTCCAGTACAGGCTTCACTCGGTCTCCCAGCGTGAGGTCGGCATAACCGACTATGCCCTCGGCGACGAGAGTTTTGCCGTAGTTGCCGCTGGCACTCATGGCCGCAATGCCCTGAACAAATTCGGTTTCTCCTACCGGCCTGAGTGCCTCGGGTTCTGCCTGACGATACATGGACATACACTCAACAAAGACGGTGTTGAGCACATTGTGTCCGCTGTTCAGGTCAAGCAGCAGTTCATCGAGCAGATATCGGCTTTGAGGATGATCCCACAAATGATGGTGAGGGTCGCAGATGGGCTGCTCTGGATACAGGGCTTCTTCCTGAGTCAGCTTGAGCCATTCGTTCATGGGGTTATCCGGTTTCTCTGGTATTTGCAGACATTATAGGCACTCCGCAAAAACCGAACCAACTGAACAGGCTTGCAAAAAAAGCCCTTTGCTGATGGCCCGATCGAGTAGTCTCGGCTTCTGTTCTGCTCTCCTCTTCCAGAAGCAGGCCATGTGAGGTATCGACTTCTCAGCTCGGCCGGCTGTTTTGCCGGGTGGATATGGACGACCGAATACCGGACAAGCCTTCGACAATTCGATGTCTGACCGACTCTACCCTGAAAGCACTTTTCGGCGATCAGGACGATGAACTCACATTGGAGAACGAAAAAGC
>RKSB01000034.1 GCA_007571095.1 K189A clade bacterium
GAGAAACCGACAAGGCGATCCAGCAGATTCAGAGTGCTCTGCGGCTGACTTCAGAGAATTCGGGGCTCTACTATTCACTCCGAAACCGGCTGGACTCGACAACCGGCAAAAAGGAGAAGGGCCAGGAACCCTGCCTACTGGTCAGGAAGTCTGGGCAATAACAGTCTTTTGCTGCCTTCTGAAATCCAGCATTCTCTGTAGAGGCTTGCGGGCTTTTTCGACAAGCCCGTCGTCCAAATGAATTTCATTGGCCTGCATTCGCTCTGCCTGACTCAGCGTGTCGTGCAACGACTGCAAGTGGTTCATCTCCATCCACGGACAGCGAGCACAACTCTTACAGGTTGCACCCTCGCCTGCGGTCGGGGCTTCCAGAAATTTTTTGTCGGGCACTGTCTGACGCAGTTTGTGAAACAGGCCGCGATCGGTGGCGACGATAAAAGTGGAGTTAGGCAGCCTTTTGGCGGCATCTATGATCTGGCTTGTGGAACCGACTTCGTCCGCCAACTCGATGACCGCAGCAGGCGATTCCGGATGCACCAGCACAGCGGCATTCGGATAGACCTTCTTCAGGTCTTCAACACCTTCCGCCTTGAACTCTTCGTGAACAATGCAGGCACCGTCCCACAACAGAATATCGGCACCGGTTTGCGTTGCAACGTATTGACCCAGGTATTTGTCAGGTGCCCAGAGTATTTTTTCGCCCCTGCGGTGAAGATGACGGACGACATCGGTAGCGATAGACGAAGTTACCACCCAGTCACTGCGCGCCTTGACTCTGGCCGAAGTGTTGGCATACACAACCACCGTTCGCTCGGGGTTGGCATCACAAAAGCGGGTAAATTCGTCTGCCGGGCAGCCGAGATCCAGTGAACAGGTAGCATTCGCATCCAGCATCAAGACCCTTTTGTGCGGACTCAGAATCTTGGCTGTCTCACCCATAAACCGGACGCCGGCTACGATCAGGGTCTGGCTCGAATGATCTCGGCCAAAACGGGCCATCTCCAGAGAGTCGGCGACAAAGCCTCCCGTCTCTTCGGCCAGATCCTGAATTTCGCCGGCGGTGTAGTAATGCGCTACGATAACCGCACCGAGTTCCCGAATACGGTCAGTCAGGGATTCCTGCATTAACCGATTTTGACCGGGTCGGGTAACGGGCGGCTCTCGAAAAACAGAGGCTCGCAAGATACCAGACTGTGTCATAGTTAGGAAACCCGTTTGCAAAAGCAAGCGTTCAAGAATAATACCACATTGGGCCAACAGGTCATCAATTCGGCGGGCCGGTTTTGGTTTATTCAAACGGGAAATATGAATCTTTTTTGCTCGACACCATGCCAGCTGACTCGAACTCGAAAAACCTGACTTTTCTGGTAAAGGACGCCGAGGAGGCTGACCAGACGAATACGGGGTTTCGAAGGCTGAGTGCTGCCTGCAGGCAAGCTGGCTGGCAAGTCAAGGTAGCAGAGGTTGACAGCCTGTCCCTGATTGACAATCAACCCCACTGGCGTTGTTGCGAGCACTGGGAAAACACGACTGACACTCGGCTGCTCTGGCTCGTCAGCTTTGGGCGACAAAGTCGTTTTCTCGACAAGATGCAGCTACTGGCACTGGCTGAACAGAATATTCCGCTAATCAACAGCACTCGAGGCCTGGTGTTCTGGCACAGCAAATACTTTTCGGCGAGTATGAATCGAACTGGAATTCGGACACCAACCACTCTGGCGTCTGGATCGGCAGACTGGCTGTGGGCCGAAATCAAAAGGCGAGGCGGTCACTGGGTGGCCAAGCCGCCGGCAGGAAGTTGCGGCAAGGGAGTCTACAGGCTGCATCCGAAAGATGAGGGCGGGCGAAGCATTCTGCAGCAACTGACTGATCAGAGTCATTGTCTGGTTCAGCGATACATTCCCGAAATCGTCGCCGGTGAAAAGCGGGTTCTGCTCGCTGGCGGCGAAGTCATTGGGCAGTACAAGCGGCTACCGGAAAAGGATTTTCGAGCCAATCTCGCCTGTGAGGGCCGAGCTGTCGGCTGTAGTCTGAACGACTCCGAATATTCAGCGATGAAGCGACTGGCGAAGGAACTGCGAGAACAGGGTGTCCTG
The DNA here is from genome assembly GCA_007571095.1 of K189A clade bacterium. Taxonomy (GTDB): domain Bacteria; phylum Pseudomonadota; class Gammaproteobacteria; order Pseudomonadales; family Azotimanducaceae; genus RKSB01. Next base: position 2,097 of record RKSB01000034.1, read on the forward strand.
TTTGCCGGCATCGACCTGTGCTGGCCCTGGTTGATTGAGATCAATGTGGTCAATCCGGGCGGGCTGGACACGATGGCTCGATTGTACGGAGAAGACAGTTCATGCCGAGTAGTCGATGCCGTTGAACGGGCACTTGGATTCAAGGCAAGCACTCCGTCCCGAATTGTAAGAACTGTCGGCAGTGGTGGGCCGTAACCAAAGAGTGATTCCTGTTTGCAGGTATCGACCTGTGCTGGCCCCAGCCGATTGACAAGTTGATCGAGATCAATGTGGTCAATCCGGGCGGGCTGGACACGATGGCTCGATTGTACGGAGAAGACAGTTCATGCCGACTAGTCGATGCCGCCCAGCCGGGCACTTGGATTCAAGGCAAGTGCTCTATCCCGAATTGCAAACCCTGTCGGCAGTGGTGGGCCGTGAAGGACTCGAACCTTCGACACTCGGGTTAAAAGCCCGGTGCTCTACCAACTGAGCTAACGGCCCTTGTGAAGGGTCTTTTTTTCTGGCCGGAAAAACTGCCAGATGTTACCAAATTCCTGACCAGAACGACACTGACCAACGAAGACGGAAAGCCCGAAAGTCGACACTTGGAGTGTCGGTGCAGAGCAGGGCGAGAACTCTCTTGATCGGCCGGGCATTTCTCTTTCGACGCAACAGAAGAGGCCGAAAAAATTTCGCAAAACGCGAACCAGAAGGCTCTGGAAAAGGAACTACAGGAAAACGGAGGGACAAGAGCCGAGCACAAGAAAGTGCGAAGATCGGTCGTTCCGGCTGACCCTCCGCACCGGCGGGCCGCTAGCCTCGATTGCTTCGGTAGTTAATAGCCAGTCTGGAGGCGGAACTGCTGGGGAACTCCCTCATGACTCTCTCGAAATACTGGTCGGACTCCTCTTTTTGACCCAGCTGATCGTGTATGGTGCCAAGCTTGTAGAGTGCCGTCGGTACTCGCCTGTTGTTGGGAAAACGTTCAATCAGCTGAACGAAGGTCTGACGACTCTTCTCCACTTCCGGCTTCGGCAAAAGCAGGTAGAGTTCACCGACCCAATAGAGCGAATTGGCGGCCACTGCACCTCTTGGATATTGTCTGACCACCTGGTTAAAGGCTTCGATAGAGTCCTCAAAGCGCTTCTGTTGAGCAAGCTCCCGAGCCTTTTTGTAAGCCTCCTGCTCGGGGCTGCCCGCAGGTGCGCGAGCGGCTTGCTGCGTGGCAGGTGCAGAGGCAGACTGGGCGACCTCGCCGATACGCTGGTCGAGATCAAGGTATCGCTGCTTCTGCTCCTCGGACATACGTCTGAGCCTTATTGACTGCTCCTCAACGATGCCGCTCAGGCGAGCGATCTCCTCCTCCAGAAGTTGAAGTTTGTAGAGCAATTGCTCGGACTGTTCAATCCACGCAGGATCATCGCCGAAGTTATCCTCTACGGTCTTGCCCTGTCCGGGCGGATAAAGCCTGGGGCCATCGCCGCGGCGAGACTGGGCGGACGCGAGGGTAACAGGCAACACACAAAAAGCGAGGACAAAAGCCCGAATAAACCAGAATCGGTTGAATGAAGCCTTCATCGCAAAAAGCAACTGTGAGTTCTTCGAAATTCCGCCTTAACGGAGGCCACTGACTGGCAGACGACCTCCGTTTGAAAGAAAGAACTCGAAACCGGACGGCATTACTGATGAATAATGACGGCCCTTCTGTTCTGAGCCCAGGCAGTTTCGTTGCTGGCCGGATCAACGGGCCTTTCTTCACCAAAACTGACGGTTTTTATCTGATTCTGACGTACTCCTCGAGAACGCAGATAATCAGCCACCGCCTTGGCTCTCAAATCACCCAAAGCCAGATTGTATTCACGAGTACCCCTTTCGTCGCAGTGGCCCTCGATCGTTATCTGCTTGTCCGGGTTTTGACGCAGATAATCAGCGTGCACTCTCAAGAAGCGGCGAGCGGCGGGGGGTAGTAACGAATTATCAAAGGCAAACCTGACCAGTTCGGGAACCTGCGCCATGGCACCACCCGGGCGAGAGACAAACAGCTGACCGCGCCGAATATCAAATACCGTGCCGGTATCCACTCGAGGAGTTACTGGCTGCTCAACTCTGGCACCTCTCTCCTTTGCAGTAGTGGTGATTTGAGTCGGCAGATCGCCGCAGGCACAACCTGCCAGTAACAAGGGCACCGCCGCCAACTTCAAGCTCATGAAAGCCGTGGTCCTGGTATTTTTGAAGCCGTTCATATAAAACTCCTGATCGTTAAGCACAAAGCAACCGAACATACACCCTTAGGGCATTGTAGCGGATAACTGCAACCGATGCAAACAGAGGCAAAAAGCCCTTATGGCAGCCTGCTACGAGTGCAGATTATTCCGGCTATTGTAACCTTTTCTCAAGGATTTCAGTATTCACCTTTACTCGTCATCTTCGGGCAGAACCAGCGTACCGTCTTCCTCTTCGATATGATCCGTAGCTACGAAGAATGGGGACCATGATGGCTCTCTAACCTCGCTGTTGGCGGTATCAGGCAAATCATACTTGACAGTGCCGTCCAGAGAAAGCACCGCAAGTATACCTTTGCCATAGCTTCGAGTGGCATATATCAGCATCGTACCATTGGGCGAAATGCTGGGCGATTCGTCCAGAGCGGTGGTGGTCAGAATACGGATATTCCCTTCCTCAAAACCCATTCTGGCAATATGAAAAGTCCCCTCTCTTTGATGGACAAAAGCGATGCTCCTGCCATCCGGCAGCACCCGAGCGTGCGCATTGTAATCCCCTTCCAGCGTCAGACGGGTAATCCTTCTGGGCTTCAGGGTGAGCAGGTAGATTTGGGGGCTGCCGCTACGATTCGAGGTGAAGACCAGACCGCTGCCATCAGGCAGCCAGGAAGGCTCGGTGTCAATACGGTAATGCTTGGTCACCTGTTGCAACTTGCCACTGATAAGGTCCTTTATGTAAATGTCAGGATTGCCCCTGCGAGCGAGAACCAGAGCAAGCTGGCTGGCATCTGGAGAGAAGGAGGGCGCGCTGCTTCGACCATCGAATTCAACCACAACCTGACGCCGTTTGGACAGCAGGTCGTGCAGGATAACGGCACCGCGACCACGTTCAAAGGAAACATAGGCTACTTTACGGCCATCCGGCGACCAGGCGGGTGACAGAAGCGGAGCTTGCGACTGGTAAAGAATGTTCTGATTGGCACCATCCACATCTGAAAACAGAAGCCGGTAGTTGGGCGCGCCGGAAGTCAGGTCGCTCACCGCAACATAGAGCAGTTTGGTCGAGTAGGCTCCTGGAATGCCGGTAATCTGCTCGTAGACGGTATCGCTGATGTAATGGGCAGTACTTTTCAGGTCCTCGGCGGTTCCCGGCAATTCATCCTCAAACATCACCGATTGACGATCAACATCCAGCAGGTAGAAGCGAGTGGTAAAAACGCCGGCACCCTCATCCCGTATGCTGCCAAGAACGAGGTACTGGACGCCGAGCAGGCTCCAGTCCTGATAGTAGACCTCGTCCAGGCTACCCGGAAAAGACAGCATGTCATCGAGCGACAATGGCGAAAACTGACCGCTACGGGCGAGATCGGCGGCGATGATCCGATCAACGCCGAGAATGTTTACGCCAGCGGGAACATCACCAACCGTAAACGGCACCACTGCAATGGAAGCGGCATCGGCGTTGCCCTTGGTGATCTGCACGACCAGTTCCGCCTGTACCAGACCGGAAAGGCTCAACCACAGCAGCAGGACTCTGACCAACAAGGAACAGGAGAAGGGGCACCGATGCATACGTTTCATAACAGGTTTCATAATTTGTTTTATCACTTGCCGAGTCTCCTCGAATTGTCGGCTGAATCAAAAATCCAGATCGGTCGGGTTAAAAACAACATTCAGGCTGCGGAAGTGCCTCTCAAACAGGTTTGAATCCTCGGGCACAGGCAACGGGCTGGCTCGGCGGGCGGCGACCTCGGCAGACCGGTCGAAGATGGGAAAGCCGCTACTTTCCACCAACGCAACGCTGACGATTTCTCCTGTCGGCACCATCTCGATACGTAACCTGGCGACCATACCCAAACGAGCATTCAGAGGGCGAGACCATTTCTGTTCAATACTCCTGGTGATGGCGGCAATATACACTTGAATCCTCTCACGCTCGTCCAACTCAGCCAGAGTTCTGGCCTCTTCGGCAATTTCTTCCTCAAGACTCTCGAACAGAAGCTCGTTCAGCAGGTCGGCTTCGTTGGCTCCAAAGAACATCTCTTTTTTTTCAGCCAGTTCCTTTTCCAGTTCTTCTCGGGCGACCGTGCCCTGCTCTATGCTCTCTTCGAGAGTCCTGTCTTCAAGCATCATGCCCTCTTCCCTGACCTGAGCCTCCGTCGCCGGATCAGGGGCTCCTTGTTCGACCTCTTTTTGCTGGCGTACAACCTGAGTGATTATGGCTACCGGTATCGCATCACCCAGAGTCGAATCGTCCTTCTCGACATCGGCGAAACTGATAATCAGCAACACAAGCATCAGGAAATGCACGACAAGTGCCGCCAGAAACGGGCGGCGCAACTCCTGAGGCTTTTCAAACCATGCTACTGCCGTCATTCAGAATCTAGATATCGGGTTCTGGAGGCGAGGTCAGCAGGTTAACATAGTCCGCTCCGGCAGCCTGAACCAGGGCAAGCAGTTCCAGAACCTCGCCGTAGGCAGCTCCGGTGGCACCTCGGACAAACACCGGCAAATCCTCTCGGTTACGAAGAATTCTTTCCATATAGTCGGCGATGGCATCACGGTTGATTTGGCGAGCGTCCTCCTGATCGCCAATATTGACATAATAGGCACCCCTTTCGTCGACGGTAATCACCAGCGGGTCTTTCAATTCGTTCGGCGGTACCGGCGGAGCATTGACTTCCGGCAGGTCAATCCTGACGCCCTGAGTCAATACGGGCGAGGCGATCATGAATATAACCAGCAACACCAGCATGACATCGATGTAGGGCACTACGTTGATTTCCGAGACCAGCCTTCTTTTTTGGTGACGGCGTCTGTTCACGATGATCGCCCGATTAACCGGGTTTGGACGAATGCAGCCGACGATGCAGAATGCCGATGAATTCGTCGGTGAAGTTCTCGTAACGAACGACCGCCCGTTCAACCCTGTCGGAAAACCGGTTGTAGGCAATAACCGCAGGTATGGCGGCCAAAAGACCCATGGCCGTTGCAATCAGGGCTTCGGAAATACCCGGTGCCACGGTGGGTAAACTGACTTGACTGACACCGGCCAGCGAACGAAACGAGTTCATAATTCCCCAAACCGTACCAAACAGACCCACATAAGGGCTGACGCTGCCAACGGTCGCCAAAAAGGGCAGGCGGGCCGACAACTGATCCTCCTCCGCCGCCACCGCAATTCTCATTTTTCGGGCGGTGCCTTCAAGAATGCCCTGAGGGTCAGCATTCAGCTTCTCCTGTCTTTCGCATTCATGAAAGCCTGAGAGAAATATGTTCTCTATTCCCTGAATCTTGACCTTGGAGTCATCCAGCAACTCCTTGTAGAGTTGACGCAGGTCACGTCCCGACCAGAAAGCCTCTTCAAATGCATCAAGGGCATTCACATTTTCAGAGATCTCCCTGTTTTTAAGGTACATCACCATCCAGGAGACAAAACTGGCAACGACCAGCGTGACCATGACGGCGATAACCACCGGACTGGCGTTGATGATAAGGGACCACAAAGATATGGATGTATCGCTCAACTGACTGTAACCCCGATCATTCTTACTCAGGCTTCGGTATATCCAGACCCAGGTAACGATAGACCTGAGAAGTTGCCTTTCTTCCCTTTGGGGTTCTCATTATATAGCCCTGCTGAATCAGGAAAGGCTCGACAACATTTTCCAAAGTATCCTTTTCTTCGCCCAGAACGACAGCCAGATTGTCTATCCCCACGGGTCCGCCGCCGAACTTTTTCACTATGGTGCTCAGAAAATTCCTGTCCAGAATATCAAATCCATTGTCGTCTACGTGCATCATTTTCAGAGCAGAGGACGCAACTTCCATGCTGACCACGCCATTGGCGCGAACTTCTGCATAATCCCGCACTCGGCGCAAAAGCCTGTTGGCAATTCGGGGTGTGCCCCTGGAGCGTCTGGCTATTTCTCCGATGCCGGCGGAGTCAAAAGCCATGCTCAATTTGGTGGCCGCCTTTTCCAGAATAATACCTATCTCCTCGACGCTATAAAAATCCAGGCGCTGGGTAATTCCGAAACGATCCCTCAAGGGCGAAGTCAGAAGGCCGGCGCGAGTGGTCGCACCCACCAAAGTAAAGGGCGGCAGGTCAATTTTGACCGATCGCGCACCCGGGCCTTCGCCGATCATTATATCAATGTAATAATCTTCCATGGCCGGATACAGAATCTCTTCAACATTTGAAGCCAGGCGATGAATTTCATCTATGAAGAGCACATCCCCCGGCTCCAGGCTTGTGAGTATGGCGGCCAGATCGCCCGCTCTCTCAAGCAGGGGCCCCGAGGTCGACTTGATCGCCGCTTCCATTTCATTGGCGATGATCAGTGCCAGAGTGGTCTTGCCCAGACCCGGCGGACCAAAAAGCAATGTGTGGTCAAGCGTGCCACCTCTCTGAACGGCGGCTTTGATAAAGATGTCCATCTGCTCGCAGACCACATCCTGGCCCACATACTCCGCCAAGTGTCGGGGGCGAAGCATACGATCAGTCCGCCGATCCTCCTTGCCGTCGGAAACAGGGCTTAACAGAGGGTTGGTCCGAGTCATGGGCTAGCCGGCAAGCTTCTTCAAGGCCGCCGCCACCGTCTCCTCCAAAGTCATATTGTGCCGGCTGACCGCCTTGACTGCGGCGGCGGCATGGCGAGTCGAGTAGCCAAGCGACTCCAGGGCGGACGAGGCCTGAGTTCTGATTAAGTCGTTTTGCGAAGACGAATCGCCTGAACTGTCGAGCTGCATGGGCAAAGAGTCACGAATCTCCAGAAGCAACCGGGCGGCCCTCTTTCTGCCTACGCCAGGCAGGGCAACCAGCGAGTCTGTATCCTGCTCATTGACGCAACGAATGAAATCCGTAGCCTTCATGCCCGAGAGTATAGCCAGACCCAGCCTGGGTCCGACACCCGAAACACCTATCAGGACACGAAAAAGATCGCGCTCGATTCTATCAGCAAAACCGTAAAGCGAGTGCGCATTTTCCCTGATAGCCAGATGAGTAAACAGAGAAATTTTTTCTCCGACATCGGGCAACTCGGCAAAGGTTGTCAAGGGTATTTCCAGTTCATAACCCACGCCACCCACTTCTACGGTCAGTATCGGAAAACGTTTTTCCACCAATTTCCCGGACAGGCTTGCAATCAAGAAATCCTTCCCCTTCGAATCTTGACCGGCCTGGAGGACCTGCCTTTTTCGGGTGCCTCAAGATACTGCCGGTAAGACTCGGTGCCTCTGTGGCGAGAATGGCAGATGGCGACAGCCAGAGCGTCGGCGGCATCCTCCTGAAGCGGGCGGTCAACCTGTAGCAGCATACGCACCATCAACTGCATCTGTGTCTTGGCGGACTGGCCTGAACCGGAAACGGTTTTTTTGATCTTTCGAGCCTGATACTCAAAAATGGGCAGGTCGCAATTGGCAGCGGCCAGCATGGCCGCTGCTCGGGCGTGCCCCAACCACAAGGCAGAACGGGGACTGTGCGAAAAAAAGACATCTTCAACCGCCACTTCCTGGGGTTGATACTGGTCGATCAAACAGGATATCTCGCTGTAAATGCGCTTGAGTCTGTCGGTCAGACCGGAGAGATGGCCCACTCGAATACAACCGCTGACAACTTCCCGAGTCTGGTCGCCCGAATGCTCTGTGATCAGTCCGTAGCCAGTGATGCGAGAGCCTGGATCAATGCCGAGAATTAACGTCACTCTGCTACCGAAATCTGCCTGCCGAAAAAACCGCCGTCAGTCATTCAACAGGGTATCCGGAAAACTGCCGTTGGAAAAAACATTCTCCACGTCTTCCGCCTCCATCAGTGCCTCAAGCAGGTGAATGGCCTGCCGGGCGTCCGCCAGTTCCGGTTCCACTGAAGTGGCCGGAATCATCGCCACCGAAGCCTCGGTTGGTTGCATACCCTGCTCAACAAGGGCATCCCTTACCGCCGGCAGGTCGCCGGCATCCGTCAATACCTCAAACGTACCGTCTTCATAATCGATGACATCCTCGGCTCCCGACTCCAGAGCAATTTCCATGATCGAGTCCGGGTCTTCGCCCAACAGGCGAATCTGCCCCTTCTGTTCAAACAGGTAAGCCACCGAACCGGCGGTGGCTTGCTTGCCCTTGTGCTTGCTGAAACATTGCCGAACCGCTGCAACAGTACGATTGCGGTTGTCAGTCAGGGTTTCAACCATAATGGCGATCCCGCCCGGACCCTAACCTTCATAAACCACCAGTTCACACTTCTCGACATCCCTCTCGCCGGTTCCCTTCCCAAACTCCC
>RKSB01000166.1 GCA_007571095.1 K189A clade bacterium
GTCGGCGGCCGGCCAGGAGTCGGTGACTCGGTCCAGCAGGCCGGTGCCCGCTCTTTTCATCAGATCAAAGGCATTGAGGCCCGAGTGCTTCATGGCCAGACGATCCTTTGTCGTACCTGCTCTGGCGTGTAGAGGTGAGGCGCGCTTCGCCCTTTGGCCAAATCCATTATGAGCGACAGGCGGCCTTGAGCCTGCATGAAGCCGGCAATCGAACCGCTTCGGTCACAGCGAGACCTGTTGAGCGAACAAGTACCCAATCATCACGAGGAGGGGGCAGCCGGCGGGGCGAGAACAAAAAAGTGCTCGCGATAATAACGAAGCTCCTCAATGGACTCGCGAATGTCCAGCAGGGCTTCGTGTCGCGCCTGCTTGCTGAAGCCCTGTCGCAAATCTGGCCGCCAGCGGATCATCAACTCCTTGACGGTGGACACATCCAGGCAACGATAGTGTAAAAAATCATCCAGGTCGGTCATATAGCGTCGAATAAAACGCCGATCCTGGCCGATGCTGCTGCCGCAAATAGGCGATTTTTTCGGCATCACCCACTGCTTCAGAAAATCCAGCGTTCTTGTCTCCGCTCGGCTGACCGATACCTTGCTGGCCCTGACTCTTTCAACCAGCCCTGAGCGGGTGTGAGTTTTCTGATTCCACTCATCCATCAAGGCCAGCACCGCTTTCGGCTGATATACAGCAATGGCGGGGCCTTCGGCCAGAATTTCCAGATTCGGGCCGGTGACTATACTGGCGATCTCAAGAATATGGTCGCGACGAGGATCAAGCCCCGTCATCTCCATGTCTATCCACACCAGCCTCTGGTTTGCATCTGGCTCTTTGTCGATTGGCTCTATAATAATGAATCGCCCCCAAAGCTCTGGATTGTTTATGGACAAGCACCCGAAGCCTCTGCTGATCGAGCCGAAAGAGCTGGGCCATTATCGCCGCTCTGACCTGCTCATCGCCGATGTCCGTCCGCCGGAGGCCTACAAACGAGGGCACATTCCAGACGCACACCAGATAAGCCCGAGACAACTGGTTGCTCGAGTCGGGCTGGCCAACAGCCGGTTGCCTGAACTCTCCAGGCTCAAGGAGTTGTTCGGTGATCTGGGCCTTAAGGATACCACTTTGGTGGTCGCCTACGACAACGAGGGCGGCGGCTGGGCCGGACGTCTTGCCTGGACTCTGGACATGGTTGGTCACTACCGCTGGGGCTATCTCAACGGCGGCCTCAGGGCCTGGGTTGCCGACGGGATGCCCGTGATCACCGAAGCACCTGCACGCCGAAAGCCCAATCCTGCATACAGCCCCGAACTTCGGCCCGAACATCGAATGGAAGCGGAAGAGTTGATGAAGTCGCTTAAGGATGTTGTCGTCTGGGATGCCCGCAGTGCTCGCGAACACCGGGGCACCAAGATAACCGCCGCCCGCAACGGCCGCATTCCCGGTGCCCTGAACCTTGAATGGACCGACCTGATAGACCGCAAGCACGGCTTTCGATTGCGAACCGATCTGACCGAGCTGCTTGAAGGGCATCAGCTCAAACGAGACTCGGCCATCGTCACTCACTGCCAAAGCCACCATCGCTCCGCCCTGACCTATATGGCCGCCCGGCTGGTCGGTTACAAAAAAATTCGAGGTTATGACGGCTCATGGTCAGAGTGGGGCAACCGAAGAGACACGCCGGTCGCATGGGGCGATAAAACCTGACATGCGAACCCTTTTTTGGCGGAGCCTGCGCTGGTTAACGCTGGTAGCCCGCCTGCTCGGCCATTGTCGATGGCGGCCGCTGGCTCGGCTTCTGATCTGGATTCACATGCGAATCTATGCCGTTGACCTCAAAGAGGCTGTCATTCAAAGCCCCAAAGAATTTGACAGCTTTAATGCGTTTTTTACTCGCCGGCTGAGGCCCGGCACTCGGCCTCTGGCGAAGGGCTCAAATGTCATTGTCTCGCCCTGTGACGGCACTGTGATGCAAAGCGGCAACATAGAGTCCGGGCAACTGCTTCAGGCCAAGGGCCAAACCTATTCTGCGAGCGAGCTGCTGGCTGGCAGAGCGGATGATCTGGCGGGCGAACCAAAGCGATTTGTCACCATTTACCTGGCTCCCGAGGATTATCACAGGGTGCACGCGCCGGCGAATATGGTGCTCGCTCAAACTCGGTATCACTCGGGTCGACTTTTGCCGGTCAAGCCAAATCTGGTGGAAAAGACGACTCGTCTCTTTGCCCGCAACGAACGGCTGGTCTTTTTTGGCGACACAGATTTTGGTCGAATGTTCGTGGTGATGGTCGGTGCACTGCTGGTTTCGGGCATTACCACCCCCTGGCACACAGGTGTTTACCGAGAGTCCTTGAGCGAAAAGTTCCAACAGCCGCTTGAGTTTCGTCGCGGAGACGAGATTGGCCGATTTGACTTTGGTTCCACAGTCATTCTGTTGTTGCCCGAATCGGTTCAGCTGTCGCCGGCGGCTGAACCTGGAAGCGGCCTGCGCTACGGACAACAACTGGCCGCCGGCATGCAGGGGAATTGAGTCGAGCCTGCCTGGCCTTGAAGGGGAATAGGGCGAAGACTCATCGAGCCTGAACGCGAGACTGATATTCTCCTGCCCGAGTATCTATTCTGAGGAGGTCGCCCACATTGACGAACAGGGGCACTCGAACAATGGTGCCGGTGGCCAGCCTCGCCGGCTTGGAGCCCCCCTGTGCGGTGTCCCCTCGAAGGCCAGGATCGGTTTCAATGACCTCCAGTTCGACAAACCGGGGAGGAGTGACTGTAATCGGCGTACCGTTCCATAGAGTCACCTCGCACAGATCCTCCGCCTGAAGCCAGCGGGCGGCATCGCCTACTGTCTGGCTGGACGCACTCGACTGCTCATAGCTGCCATCCTGCTTCATAAAGTGCCAGAAGTCTCCGTCCTGATACAAGAACTGCATATTGACATCCAGCACATCGGCGGCCTCGATGGATTCGCCGCTTCGAAAGGTTCGGGACCATACGCGGTCGGTTCGAAGGTTGCGCAACTTCACTCTGTGAAAGGCCTGGCCCTTGCCGGGCTTGACAAACTCGCTTTCCACAATCGCGCAAGGGTCGCCATCCAGCATGATTTTCAGGCCGGGGCGAAATTCACTGGTGGAATAAGAAGCCATATCAACAAAGACAACCAAAGGCTAAAGGCGGCCTCCATTTTCCCAGAGCCTTCCGGCTGTCGCAAGCCTTTGGTGCCCGAACAGATTGGGGAGGGCGCCCGCAGCAAAAGGCACGAAGCAGTCTCTTTGAGGCGAGTTGTGCGGGCATACAGGGTGCCGAAGTCGCCGGTAAGCACGACCGAAACATGGTCGGCCAGACATCAAAGAGTCGGCAGGGGATGTTTTTACAGGGCTTGTATGCCTGACTTGACAAGTTCTTTCAGGCAAGGGAATCAGGAACGCTTGACCAGATGCGGAAGACAGTCGCCCGATTTGTCGGCAGTCGGCTTCTTTGCCGACACCTCATTGCCGACAACGGGCTTTTGAATGCACCCCTGGCAGGGCACGCACCAGCGTCTCGGAAGTCGCACCCTTCAGGTCTCGTTGCGGGTCAGGCATCGGTTTCGTTGCCGAAGGGTCACAGCATGGCCTGAAACAGAAAGACCCTTAAGAAGATGTTCACGATCTTCTGGCGGCTATCCTGGCTTGATCTGGTTGCAACCAGCATGGAGCGAGGCGTGCCGCACAACCGGATGGCTGTATCAAACTGTGTCTATAAGTCTTTTTTTGGTATTCGGGTCTTCTCTGTCCGGCGGGGCTGGTGGGTTAGAAGTCGACCCCTGGGCTCCCATGGAGGGGATAAAGCAGGGACAACCCGGGCAGGCGATCAGAAAAAGAGGGTTTTCCGTAGCCTGTCAGAATCAGGCATCGCCTGCTCTCTTTTCGGGTGCCGGCCAAATCGAAAGCTGGCCTTCGGCTATGTGAAAAATACCAACAGAAATATTCGAGTGAATCTTTTCGACAATGGCTTCTATTCTTCGAGCAACAACAGAGTCAAGTGCGGTCAATATGGCCTGAGCCTCCAGTGCACACAGGGCACCAAGCACTCGCTCAAAATGCTCCTCGTCGAGTTCGGCTGCCAGATCGTCAATCAGAAAAATGCTCTGTCGCTGATATCTTTCCCAGAGCAGATGCGCCTGAGCCAGTTGCAGAGCACAGGCCATCAACTTGGCCTGACCTCCAGACAACAGCTCTCTGGCCGGCCGGCCCTTTATTGTCAGGGCCAGATCGGCCCTGTGCGGACCCTGCCGACTATAGCCCAGCCGGTGGTCCTGTGCTCTGCCGGCAACCAGTACATCCAGCAGGCTGTCGGCCTTCGGCCAGCCCTGCACAAACTCCACTTTCGCACTCTGCTCTCGGAGCAGGTCGTGACCATATCGCCGAAAAAGAGGTTCAAGGTCGGCGGCATACTGGGTGCGCAGTCGAGAAACCCTGCACCCGGCCTGCGCCATGCCCTGCTCCCAAACAGCCAGGTCGTCACTCAGCACAGGTTGTTTGAGGGCCGAATTCCTCTGCCTCAAGTAGTGTCTGTACTGATTCCAGTCGTGCCGAAAGTGAGGATTGGTATAAAAAAGCCCGGCGTCAACAAAGCCTCTTCTCTGCTCAGGGTTGCCCACAGGCAAGGTGGCGGACTGAGGAGACATCAGTTGTAGCGGCAACCAGGCCGCCAACTCAGAAACGGCATCCACTCTCTCGTCGTTTGCGGTTGCTCTCAGCCTGCCCGAGCGATGGCGGCTGACTCGAAAATGAAGGCTGTCGCCCTTGGTGGTCTCAAGGTCTCCGGCCAGGTCCAACTGATCGGTCTCGTATCGAATGGCCTCGCTGGCCCTGTGCGTTCGAAAGGAGCGGCCGGTGGCCAACATATATATGGCTTCAAGGAGGCTGGTTTTGCCCGCCGCATTGGGCCCAAAAACCACGTTCACTCGGGCGGTCGGCTTGAATTGAGTCTGCCGAATACACCGAAAGCCCTGAATACGAAGTCGAGTAATTCGGGCACTCGGTAAAAACGACACCTGTCGATACGGCTAGATCTTGAGTGGCATCACCAGATAAGTGGCGTCCGAGCGATCCAGGTCTTCTATCAGCACGCTGCTGGTTCCGTCTTTGGCCGAGATCTTGACGGAATCGCCGCTCAGGGCACCCAGAACATCGGTCAGATAATTGCCGCGAAAGGCGATTTCCATTCGAGCACCCGTGTAGGAGCCGTCAAAGAAAACTTCAGAGGCATTCTTTGAGCCATCCTCGGATGTGATGCGAAGATCTTCGGCTTCGCTTAAGTGAAACTGCAACATGGGCGTTGAATCGGAGACGCTGACGGCGCGCATGCATGATCCCAGCAAGTGTTGGCGATCACAAACCAGCGTCTTGTCGGTTGCCTGCGGAAAGACCGCTCGGTAATTGGGGTATCGGCCATCTATCAGGCGAGTGGTCAGCCGGGCTCGACCACCAATATCAACCTGAAACAGGTTTTCGCCGCAAGTGATGGTGGCATCACCCTCAACGCCCACCTCCAACAGCCGACGCATCTCCAAAACGGCCTTTCTCGGTACTATCAACTGGGCGAGACTGTTTTTGGACTGGAGGTCGGGCGGCGGGTCCAACGGAACGCCAAAAGAGCCCTCCAGAGTGGCCTGGGCCAGCCGATGACCGTCAGTGGCCACCACTCGAATGGACTCGGAACTCATCTCAAACAGGGCGGCATTCAGGAAATATCGAGGATCGTTGCTGGCCATCGAGAAGTAGGTGCTCCTGAGAAGGTGAATGAGTTGGTGATGAGAGACTCGAAACTGCCAGGTCGGCTGAAAGGATGAAAAAAAGACAACCTGACCATCTGATTCCCGACCGCCTTCTGCTGGCTCTTTACCCAGGTCCTCGGGCGAGTGAAGCAACGACAATTGATATTTGTTTTTCAGGCACTTCATCAGCAGGGATTTTTCGGACAGATGAAGTTCAACCTCGCCGTCCTCCGGCAAGTGGCGCAGAATGTCAACGGTTTTTTTGGCGGGCACAAAAAAACGAACGTTTTTGCTGGCGGCCTTGTTCTCAAGCGTGTCGGAAGCGGCGATTTCTACCTCGGTGTTGGTGCCTCTGGCCCTCAGCTGCTTGCCTTCGCACTCGACCTCGACATAGGCGGTTTCAGGGCGAGTGGCGTCAGAGCCGCTGACGACACCCAGAGGCAGTCGAAGAAGCGACTCCATCTGATTTTGCGAAATAGTGAGGAGCTTAGACATATAGGGTCATCCGAGTAGTTGGGCCGTGATTCTGTTTGCGTCGTTGCTCATTGTGCCACCTTCCTCAAGCAGTGTCTCCATCTTCCGACAGGCGTAGAGAACGGTGGTGTGGTTTCGGCCGCCAAACTTTTCTCCTATTTCGGGGTAGCTACAGGCGGTCAATGTCTTGCAAAGGTACATGGCAAGATGCCTCGGGGCGGCAACGGATCTGGATCTTTTTTTACCCACCAGGCCACCCGGGCTGATACAGAAATAATCGGCGACGACCTGTTGGATCTGCTCCGGGCTTACCGCCGCCGAACGAGCGCTGCGAGCACACAGGATCTCGGAGGCCTCTTGCCATGTGATCGGTTGGCCCTTGAGGGTGGAGTCGGCACAAAGCCTGTTCATCCAGCCTGTCAGGGTTCGTCCGGTGGTGGGGTTGCCGTAGGTTTTGGAACTCGCCATTCTGAGGGCGGTTTGATCATCGAGCGGTCGGCCTCGCTCTGCCGCTTCCTGCATCAGAATGCCCGCTCTGACCTCAAGGCAGTGCTCCCTGATGGGAACCTCCAGGCCGGCACTCAGGCGATCCAGAAGACGGACATCGACATCTTTCAACTGGCTCGGAGGGGCGTTGCAGGTGACTACTATCTGTGCTCCCGATCCCAGCAGAGCATCAAACAGGTAAAGGGTTTCGGCCTGGCATTTTGGAGCACCGGCGAGCATTGAAATATCATCCAGCAACAGCACCTTCAGGCTCGAAAGCTTCGTCAACAGGTGGTCAACATCCTTGCCGCCGCTCCTGATTTTGGAAACCAGGTTTTTCTTGAAACGACAGGCGGTCTCATAGCCAACACCCACAAGGCCACTCTTTGCCAGCCGAGAGCCAATGGCCTGAAGCAGGTGAGTCTTGCCGAAACCCACACCACCATGAAAGACCAGCGGGTTATATTGTCTGCAGGGACTTCCAGAGAGTTTCAGCAGACCGGCCATCATCGCCGAGGCCGCCTCAACCCCCTGCTGGTTACACTCGCCCACAACAAACCGCTCAAAGGTTTGCCCTTCATCCAGTCTGCCGTATGCCAGCTCCCGCTTGTCTGCCTGGGTAACCGCTCTGGCAGGCGACTGAATGTCTTCTTCCACCTGTATCCTGATATCGCCGCCAAAAGAAAGTTTTCGAGCACACTCAATGATCGGAGTCAAAAATTGCTGCTTCACTCTCGTTCGCACATAGGGATTGGGTGCCAACAGGAGTGCTGAGTTGCCGCCATCAACAGCCCTCAGCGGCCCTATATCCCGAATAAAGTCCTGGCGGGTCATTTGTTCGCTGAGCATTTGCTTGCACAAACCCCAGACTTGAGGCCACTGCATATTCTTCTCCCTGTCTCAAATTTCACATGGGACTATTATTTGAGGAGGCATCATTTTTTGGAAAGGCGGTTTTTTATTATCACATAGAGTCGTATGAACATAATTAAATTAAATCAAACATATAAAATTAAAAACCAAACGAGCCGCAACGGCTTCAGTCCAAAGGATGCTCTCACTCAGGGGGCCTTTTGATTCAATAAACTGGTTAAAACCTGTGGATAAATGAAAAAGCTGAAGCATTTGAACTTTTTTTGGACTTAATCCAAAAAAATCAGTGGTTTAGAGAGCAACCAAATGACCCAAAAATCCTTGGGTTAAAGCACAAAGAAATGTTTAAAAAATAACAAGGTAGCCTTCATTTTTAACCAAGTGCATAACCCGCCAAAACCGAACACTGGAAAATTTCACTTTGGGTTTTTTCATTTTTGGCTGCATCGACAGCACTCAAAAAACCCTTTCACATTTTGTGGATAACCGGTCAGGTAAAGGCCGCCTTATGCACAGGTTGGCTGGCTAAACAAACCAAAATCCAGGCGGCACTTGAGATTCTTTCACCGGCACTCGGGCTTTATCCACCTTTCCTGCACAGGATAAGAAATAGCATTCGTCTGATTTTGTTTGCTTTTTTGTCCTTTTCCCCAAAAACGGACCGCTTAATAACAACAAATATTTATTAAAGAATATATACTTATCGGAATTAAGTCATGCGAAACAGTCCGGGAGGAGTGGATGAAGCGAACCTTTCAACCGAGCAACCTCAAAAGAAAGAGGCGACACGGATTCAGGGCCCGCATGGCTACGGTCGCAGGTCGCAGGATCATAAACCGTCGGCGCAGAAAGAAAAGATCCAGATTATCTGCCTAGGTTGGTTATCCAGACGCTTTCCAGGCATACTCGGCTAAGAGATAGAGAGGATTTTGGCAGAGTATTCCGGAGTCATTGCTACATGGTTGAGAGTCGATTCTTCGCCCTTCGGGCCGCGAGGAACTCTCTCGGATTTGCACGGCTCGGGTTGGTGGCGAGCAAGCGACACAATCCTCTGGCAGTCACTCGAAACACAATCAAGCGGGCATCCAGAGAGTGTTTTCGTATTCATCAGGGTCGTTTGCCCTCTCTGGACATAGTTCTTTCTTTTTGGCGCGTGGATGTTCGGGCGAATTACCGAGATCTCAGGGCGAGTCTTTGGAGTGAGTTTGAGCATCTTGTCAAGCATCATGCGCACAGCGGAGAGCCTGCTTAGGCTGAGCCTGAGTACGCTGGTTCGGGGATACCGTTACTGCATCAGCCCGCTGACACCCCCCTGTTGTCGGTTTTATCCCAGTTGCTCAAGCTATGCCCTGCTGGCCCTTCGGCGGTTCAGTCTGTTGCCGGCTGTTTGCCTGATTGTCAGGCGTCTTTTTCGGTGTCGTCCGGGTGGTGGTTACGGATACGATCCGGTACCTGAGAAGCCTGCGATTCCTGCCGTCGGCAACGATTCGACTCATGGGTAACGACCGCCTGAGACTGCTCCTGTTCGGTACTTTGCTGGTGCTGGGCTATCTTCTGGTGTTGGCCTGGGATCAGGATTACGGTGACCGGTCGTCACCGGCCGCCCCGACCGCAACGCCAGCCAGTTCCGATTCGCCGCCTGTAGATATTCTGACACCCGAGCCCCCCGCGGCCTCCGCCGAGGATGTACCGGATATTGATGCTGCGGGCGACACTCTCCCCGTTCGAGAGCAGCCGGATAACAGCCGCCTGGTGTTTGTGGAAACGGATGTATATCGAGCCCAGATTGATCTGCACGGAGGCGATCTGGTTGCTATCGAACTCAAGCAGTATCCTTTGACAACTCGACATTCGGATGCTTCTGTCAGCCTGTTTCAGCATATTTCGGGAGGCGTCTATATCGCCCAAAGCGGATTGAGGTCGGCGGCTGGCCCTGATCGTCCCGAAGGCAGCAGACCTCACTACCAGATCAGCCAGAGAGAGTGGCGGCTGGCCGAAGATCAGGATGTCCTGAAGGTGAGCATGTCGTGGCTCAACGATCAGGGGCTGGTAGTCCAGAAGACCTATCGTTTTGAGCGAGGAAGCTACCAGATTTGGCTTGAGTTCGAAGTCAAAAACGCCACTCCCGCCCCCTGGACCGGCAATCTTTTTGCGCAAATCAAGCGAGACCGCAATGTCAGACCGCCGGATTCGGGCAACCTGTTTTCGCCCCGTGCTTATGTGGGTGCCGCCTTTACAACGACAGAGGAGCGTTACCTGAAGCTGGATTTTGATGATCTGGATGAAGAAAGGTTTCAGGCCGAGGTTCAGGGCGGCTGGGCGGCCATGCTGCAACACTATTTTTTGACCGCATGGATTCCGCCGGCGGAACAGACCAACCTTTTATACGGCCGAAGCCTGCAAAACGGCGTTTATCAAATTGGGTTTCTGGGCCCCACTCTGGCCATTGAGCCAGGTTCGACCGGTCGCTACCAGGCCAGCCTCTACGCAGGACCCAAGCTGCAGTCCGTGCTGTCAAAAATCGCAGAGAACATCGACCTGACCGTGGATTACGGCTTTTTGTGGTGGCTCGCACAGCCACTTTTTTACCTGATGCAGATGTTCCATCGGGCACTGGATAATTGGGGAGCGGCCATCATTGCGTTGACCTGTCTGGTCAAGCTGGTGCTTTATCCGCTTTCTGCAGCCGCTTACCGCTCTATGGCCAATATGCGGAAGGTCGCACCGGAACTCCGGCGTTTACAAGAGAGGTACAGCGACGACCGACAGCGCCTGTCTCAGGAGATGATGGCACTCTACCGCAAAAAGAAAATCAATCCTCTGGGCGGATGCTTTCCCATGCTGCTCCAGATGCCCGTTTTTCTGGCACTCTACTGGGTGCTTTATGAATCGGTCGAGCTTCGTCAGGCACCCTTTGTTCTCTGGCTGACCGATCTTTCGGTGCGCGACCCCTGGTTTGTTCTGCCTATTCTGATGGGTGTCACC
>RKSB01000017.1 GCA_007571095.1 K189A clade bacterium
CGCGCCGGCTTCGGCGACGGGTGGATCATTGTCGGCCTCAACAGAGATGGTAACAGTGTCCGTGACTGAATGGCCGCCGGAATCGGTAACCGTGAGCACAAAGGCGAGTTCATAGTTGGCGGTTCGGTCGGGGGGCGTAAAGGTGGGAGCGGCGACTGATGTGTCGCTTAAAGAGATACCTGAAGGTGCAGACCAGATATAGCCGAGCGTGCTGTCTTCGGAGTCTGACCCCGAACCCGCAAGAGTAACAGTGACACCTTCGTTCACGGTCTGGGTGGGTCCGGCCTCTGCGGTCGGCGGATCGTCATCGGAATGCCTGACGGTAACGGTGACGGTATCGCTGGTTTCGCCTGCGGAATCGCTGACCGTGAGCGCGAAGATGAGGGTATAGCTTGCGGTTGACTCGGGTGTGGCAAAGTATGCCCAGAAATCGGCTTGATGCGACAACTGAGGGACTGGTGTTCCGTCGGAGAGTTTTGGATACCACAGGCCAGTCATACCGCGATTATCATTGGTTGACTGTGAGCCGTTGAGGAGGACGAGACTGTTTTCGTCAACAGTGGCTGACTTTGAGCCTCCGAGGACGACGATACGGCCTCCGACAAGAGCCAGGCCGGTATGGACAAACCCAACCGCAGTCGGCGGGTCATTGTTGGCGGAGACTGTAACGGTAACCTCATCTGCATCCCTGTTGCCGTCGGGATTGGCGACCGTCAGGACAAAGGTGAGGGTGTAATCGGCGACTCGGTCGGGTGCCTCAAAGGTTGGCCTGGCGGTATTCGTACCCGTCAGCGAAACCACCGGGCCGGCTGTTTGAATCCAGCTGTAGGTGAGCGTTTGACCTTCAAGATCGCTCCTTGAGTTCGAACCATCAAGCGTCACCTCATCCTGCTCGGTAACACTCTGGTCAAGGCCTGCGTTGGCGATCGGGTCGCTGAAGCCGTTATTGACCACGATATAGGCAGTATCGGTTACTGTGGAAGTACCGTCGCTGACCGCAAAGACGATACTGAGCGAGTAGGTGCTGGTCGCATAGGGGGTTACAAGGGAAGGAGTGGCAGTATGAGCACCCTTCAGAGAGACCACCGGAGTCTGGCCGGCTGTTTGAGTCCAGCTGTAAGTGAGCGGCTGACCCTCGGGGTCGCTTGATTTTAAGCCGTTGAGAGTGAGGGTAGCCCCTTCGAGGCCACTTTGGTGTGCGCTCCAGATAAGGGCTGTTGGAGCATCATTGTCGGCCGTTACGGTGATGGTGACATCATCAGCGGCCTGACGGCCGCCGGAATCTGTAACCGTGAGTACAAAGGCGAGTTCGTAGGTGGCGGTCCGGTTGGGAGCAGTGAAAGTGGGAGCGGCGACTGATGTATCGCTTAAAGAGATACCTGAAGGTGCAGTCCAGCTATAGATGATCTTGCTGTCTTCGGGGGCTGAGCCTGCGAGGGTGACGGTAGTGCCTTCATCGACCGTCTGATTGTCTCCAGCCTCGGCTGCCAAAAGGCCAGAGGCCTGTGCGGAAATTGAGATGACGGAGACCAGCGAAGCCAGAAGCAGTGGAAGTAATCCGCTTTTAAGAATTTCCGTCCGCTTCATCTTCTTGAAAGAGCCTTCAGGACACGGCAATCGTAATATTGTAGTCTCAAAACGAAGGAAGGGGAATATTCATTATTATTTTTATTTATTTTTTTGCATTTTTCTGCGGTATTCTCTGAATAAAGTGGACAATCAAGCATGTTTAAGCTTTTCGACACAGCAATCCTGATTCGGTTCAACGGCGAGGAAGATTCGGCACAGGTGCGACCTGCCCCTTCCTGGCTGCCTGAACCCTTATCATCCGTGCCCGCATTCGCCTGCCGAAGCCGGCTTATCCGGTTCGGCATTACTTCCCTTCAGTGGGGCCTGAGTGAAACCTGCGTCAGGGTTCAGTGCCTGAAAAGCGGCAGAGCGTCTGTTTTCTGAGAGTTTGGGCGAAGTCAGAAATCCCACTGGACTTTCATCAGAAGCCCCTCATCGCTGTTGGATCGAGTGTGTGAGAAGTCAAGGGACAAAGGCGAAAGCGGTCGCCAGCGAAGCCCTGTGGTAGTGATTGAGTCGGCAGGTTTCAGGAAAGACTCGACATAGGGTGTAAACAGACCTCTGGCCGAGAGAAAGGCATAGTCAAGGGTGGCTGAAAGCTGCATGTCCGGCGAAAAGTCAGGAGTCTGCCTCTGTGTCCAGGCGGCTTCCCAGAGCGAAGCGGCAGTGCTCTGTGTATTCGCCGACGAACTTCCATAGGTCGGCTTGAGCGAAAAGGACAGACCGTGAGTCTCTACTGTCTGAATTCTGATCTCACTGCTGATACCCCATTCCTCATAGACATCAAGGTCACTCAGGCCATAGAGGGACATTGAAAAGCTGGCTCGGCCTCGGGTGTAGCCGAGGCGAGCGCTGACTTCCAGGCCTTCATCGAGAACTGAATCACCGTCATCCAGTAGATAGCCGACAGTCAGATTCTGGTCAAGTTGGCCGCCAAAAACGTTTCTTCGGACCTGGGTGATTTCAAGGGCGAGCTTGCTGCGGAAGGATGCAATGTCGAGGGCCGAAACAAGCGCGGCGGAACGAACATTCATCTCTGTGCTCGCCACTTCAGCCAGCAGATGAAAGTCAGTCGCACAAACCGAGAAGAGCGAGAAAGAGCCACCCATAGTCCAGCCGGCCATCTCAAGGTCGCTCTTGCGTTCACTCGCCCCAGAGGTAATGGTTGCACGGCCGGTGCCGAAACTGACATTGCCCCAGAACTTCAGCCTGTCGTTCAACAGAGAGAGGGCCAGATAGGGGTGCACACTGGTCAGTTCAAGTGTATAGCTGCCGATGCTGCCTGTCAGAGCATAATCAAAGTCTCCCTGCGTGTTTTGAATCAGCCCGCCGAGAAGCAGAGAGCGACCCAGTTGGCTGTCAAAGCCGAGCGACAGTATGCGAAGATCGCCCGAATAACTGTCATTCGTGCTTTCATCGGAGATGTCCCGATAGCTGGCCTGGCCAAAGAGAGTCAATCCACGATGCGGACAGTTTTTGGTCGTCGACTCTTCTCCCAAAGCGAATTCGCGATACGGGCAGCTTTCAGTCGTCGGCTGCTCTCCCAGAGCGAGCACGAAGCTGCTGTTGTCCAGCAGATCTCGAAGATTCAGCCGGCGAGTCTGTGCGTATTGATCCGCCTGTTGTTGAAGAATACCGGCGAAGCTGTTGCTGCCGGCAACAGAGAGGTTGCTTGTCGCCGGTGCACTATTCACTGAAGCAATGCGAGCGTTGATTGCCGAGGAGGTGACATTCGAAAGTGCCGCCATGACCTCTGGCAGAATAGCCTGATGAACTCTGGCATCGTCGGGCAAAAGAACCACACGCACGGTATCGGGTGCCGAGACAAGGCCGCCTTCATCAAAAACCCGAAGCGTAAAGACCAGGCTGATGGCGGCAGAGACTACAGGTGCAGTAAAGGAAGGCCGAGCAGTGGTGGCGGCGTTGAGCCTGACCGTCACCTCGGATGCGAAAGCCTGAGTCCATTCATAGGTGAGGTCTGAACCTTCAGGGTCGAAAGAAGCCGAGCCGTCAAGTGTGGCGACAGTCCTTTCGGTGACAGTCAAGTCACTGCCAGCGTCGGCTGTCGGCGGATCATCGGTCACAGTAACGGTCACGGTAACGGTATCTGTGCGTGTGTTGTCGCCAGTATCGGTAACAGCAACGACAAAGCTGACCTGATAGTCGACGGTTGAATAGGGAGCC
>RKSB01000217.1 GCA_007571095.1 K189A clade bacterium
CTCCAATGAAATCCAGCGAAACATCATGGCGAAGTTTGTACTCGGCATCTGATTCACCGGCTCAACAGAAACCTGCTCAGTAAAGCAGTATCAGGTTTTTGGCAAGGCGAGAGCCGCTCTTTGGTTCTTGTGGCACAACAGCCCTCGGTCGGACTCTTTTCTGAACCGAAGGCGACTGCCTGTTCGATCTTGCGGAGATGTCTTTGCCTATTCGGACCCTCAAGCCGGAGTCCGTCTCGTGCAGGATTTTCTTTTGGCATCCCAAAGCTAAGTATTTTATTAACTATAAATTATATATCACTGTATATATTTGTAATTTATAGATCCTTTATTCGACGAACTTGCCCAGAAGAATAGTTCCAGACTTTCAATAGATTCGTATAATATATATTATGTTAAATAATTTTCATCCCCATAAAACTGACCGAATTTCTCTGTAAGCCGACCAGGCTCGCGTTGCCTTCCCTCTCGAATCATCCACAAAAATTTAATTACTTACTTTATTTAGATATCTTAAGTAATTGTTTAATAGATAAATTAGTTCTTAATTCTGCTCAAGGAAGACCAAAACCTCACTCGCTTCCGGTAAATCTTTTGGTCTATGGGATAATGTGGCCCTGGTCAGTTTCCAGAATCAGAATGCCGATTGGTTTTTTCAGGTAGCCACATACTCACCTCGACTCAATTTGCCCGAGCGGACGTTGAGGAGCTTTTTCAGGTTGCAAGTCAAATGCAGCCGTATGTCGACAGAATTCGGGGTACTCGGGTTTTGGAGGGTGCCATTCTGGCCAATATCTTCTTTGAGCCCAGCACTCGAACGAGGATCAGCTTTGGCACCGCTTTCAACCGCCTGGGCGGACACGTTCGGGAAACCACCGATATAGGTGCCTCCTCTCTGGCCAAGGGCGAATCCTTACAGGATGCGGCGAGAATACTTTCCGGCTATGCCGATGCCATCGTCCTTCGCCACCCTGAACGTGGGGCGGTAGACGAATTTGCCTCCAGCAGCAGAGTTCCGGTTATCAACGGAGGAGATGGTGGTGGCGAGCATCCAAGCCAGGCCCTGCTGGACCTCTATACCATTCGCAATGAGATGGCCGACACAGGCCGCAGTATTGAAGCACTCAAAATCGCTCTGGTCGGCGATTTGAAGCATGGTCGGGCGATACACTCCCTCTGCAAAATGCTGGCACTGTACAAAAACACCGAGTACAAGCTGGTTTCGCCCAGGAATCTCGAACTACCGGAGAGCGACCTTCACTTTCTGAAGTCCTCAGGCCACAGAGTAACCGCCACTCACGAACTGACAGAAGGCATATCAGAGGTTGATGTGATCTATGTGACCAGAACCCAGGAAGAACGGTTCGACTCGCAAAAGCAAGCCGCTCGTTATCGCGGTTCGTTGAAGATCAACCAGGCGATCTACGACAAACACTGTGCACCCCAGACCATCATCATGCATCCGCTGCCCAGAGACAGCAGAGAACAGGCAAACGAACTCGATATTGACCTGAACAAGAACCCTCGATTGGCTATCTTCAGACAGGCCGACAACGCCATAGCCATTCGCATGGCAATCTTCGCACTGACTCTCGATGTAGCCGATCTGGTAAACAGGTATTCCTACCCGATACCCTGGAGAAAAAACCCCGAAGTCTAAAGCTTCTGTTCCAGTTCAGGTATGACATCAAACAGGTCGGCGACCAGCCCATAATCGGCGACCTGGAAAATGGGTGCGTCCTCGTCTTTGTTGATGGCCACTATGACCTTGCTGTCCTTCATTCCGGCCAGATGCTGGATGGCACCGGAAATGCCGACTGCGATATAAAGGTTGGGTGCCACCACTTTGCCCGTCTGCCCTACCTGCATATCGTTAGGTACAAAGCCGGCATCGACGGCAGCACGAGAAGCACCGATGGCGGCCCCCAGTTTGTCGGCCACTGCTTCCAGCAGCTTGAAATTGTCGCCGCTTTGCATGCCTCGACCACCGGAAATGATGACATCGGCCGCGGTCAGCTCTGGACGATCCTGCTTGACCAGATCCTCCTTGACGAAAGAAGACAGGCCGGTGTCGTAATTCAGGTCTGTTTTCTCAATCGGTACCGCTTCTGAATTGCTCAAGGCCACTGCATCAAAAGCCGTCCCCCGCACAGTCAGCACCTTGATGGTATCCAGCGACTGCACAGTGGCGATAGCGTTGCCGGCATAAAAAGGCCGCTTGAAACTGCTCTCGTCAAGAACATCAATCAGGTCGGAGATCTGGCCCACATCCAGCAATGCAGCCACACGAGGCATAAAATTTTTGCCATCAGTGGTATGGGCAGCCAGTATGTGGCTGTAGTCCTTGCCGAGGTCTGCCGCCAGCAGGGCTATATTCTCACACAGCGAATGCTCGTAAGCGGGCGAGTCAGCGTGCAAAACCTTACGGATCGAAGGATATTTCGCCGCCTGATCGGCACAGCGAGCGCAGTCGCTGCCGGCCACCAGAATATCTATGGCATCGACATTCAGTTTTTGAGCGGCGGCGAGCACCACGCCGGTAACATTTTTCAGATCTGAATTGTCGTGTTCGGCAATTACCAGGGCGGTCATATGACTTTGGCCTCACTTCTCAATTTATCCAGCAGCTCGTCCACATCCCCTACCCTGACACCGGCACTACGCTCAACCGGTGGTTCAACCCTGAGCGTTTTAACTCTCGGTTCGAGATTCAATTGCAGGTCAGCGGCAGGAATAATCTCCATCGGCTTTTTCTTGGCTTTCATAATATTTGGCAGAGAGGCATATCGCGGTTCATTCAAACGCAAATCCACTGTCACGACAGCAGGCAACGACAGGGCTACAGTCTGAAGGCCGCCGTCAATTTCACGAACGACCTGAACCCTGCCGTCAATCAGTTCCACTTTATAGGCGAAGGTACCTTGAGGCAGGCCAGCCAAAGCCGCAAACATCTGGCCGGTCTGACTGTGATCGCCGTCGATGCCCTGCTTGCCGAAAAAGGCCAGATCAAACTCTTCCTTTTGGTGCACCGCCATCAGGGCCTTGGCCACTCCCAGAGGATCAGGCTCCAGATCGGCTTCGACCAGTATCGCCCGATCAGCCCCCATGGCCAGAGCCGTCCTGAGCTGTTCCTGACAAACACTCCGGCCCACAGAAATAACCACAACCTCTTCGGCTGCACCCGACTCCTTCAGCCGAAGTGCCTCCTCGACTGCAATCTCGCAAAAAGGGTTGAGTGCCATCTTGACATTGGCCAGATCGACATCACTGTGGTCAGACTTGACTCGAACCTTGACGTTATAGTCAATGACTCTTTTAACCGGCACCATCAGCTTCATAGTCGTTTTTCCTTATACGATGCCTTTCTGCCGCATTGCCAACTCTACTCAAGTTGCAGGCGAAGCTTCCCTGAAAAGACACTTTTTTGTGTAAAGGCCGCTCTTTCGAGTCAACAGGAAACTCGGCACAGAAAGTACAGAATTCCGGCAACAAGAAAAACATAGACCCTTTACAAATCCCTTACATTGTACCTTAAAATCCTTAATCAGCCGACAAGGCCTCATTCTGCCAGCCGCTTCGGCAAAGGCGAATTTCCGGCTTGAGAATGAGCTGCCTGAGAATGGAGTTATCAGATGAAGCTCAAAGAAAAAGTTGTCGTAGTCACAGGTGCGGCTCGCGGTATCGGCCATGCGCTGGCCAGGCGGTTTGGCGAAGAAGGTGCTCAAGTGGTCTGTGCCGAT
>RKSB01000070.1 GCA_007571095.1 K189A clade bacterium
GGCGAGCCTCGTCCTTTTGCTGGTGCTGGCCACTCATGCCTTCTCTGCCGAGAACAAGGGTTCAACGGAAGAATGCTATGTGGTCAGCGGCCTTGACCTCGACGGCCAGGTTTACCGAATACAAGGCTGGTTAGAGCTATACGGTGCCATGACTCAGGTTTCGCCCACTCCGGTCGTTACTTTGCTGTTGTATCTTCCACCCTTTGAAAATGCTTCAGCGGCCTTGCGAGTGATAGATCGGCTGAAAGAATTTCCGGAATTTCTCAAGATGTCCCTCATCACCCAGGGCACTCGAAAGCACGGCATCAGCTTTGGTCTCTATGCGCAGGCTATACCGCCGTCTCTGCTGGATCGATTGAGGCAGCTTGGCTATTCTCCCAGAGTAGCAAGGGTTTACGATGAGTACAGCCCGCCCGCTCTTTTTGTTCGACAGGCGAATCAAGTCAGCCGGAAAGCCTTTGAACAAAGGTTTCCTCTCCACCGATTGATTTCTGTGGACTGCCAGTAGCCCACTCGTCTTTCCAGTGAATGACACTCTCCAGCTCATTCTGGAAGTGCTGGCTGTGTTACTGGCAGTCACCTATTTGCTGCTTGCAGCCAGACAGTCCATCCTGTGCTGGTATGCCGCCGGAGTCAGTTCGGTGCTTTTTCTGGCCGTGTTTTGGCAGGTTGGCCTGGTCATGGAAACCGGCCTGCAAATCTATTACATTGCGATGGCCTTCTATGGCTGGCATTGCTGGCGAATGCCTCGGTCATCCGGCTCCGCTCAAATTCGTCCAAAGCTGGCTATTCGAGTCTGGCCTTTGCACAGACATCTGTTGTTATTCATATTCCTGATTCTGGCCAGTTGGCTTGTCGGCTGGGCACTCGACTCATGGACGCAGGCCAAACTGCCTTATCTGGATGCCTGGACGAGTCTGGCCAGCGTTCTGGCCACCTGGATGGTTGCTCGAAAAATACTGGAGAACTGGCTTTACTGGATTCTCATCGACAGTGTCTCGATTTATCTTTACCTGGACAGGGAACTCTATGTGACCGTGGGGCTTTTTGTGGTTTATATCGTCATTGCCTGTGGAGGCTGGTACAGCTGGCTGGCTACTCACCGCGAGAATCAGTCGAGTGCTCGGGTGAAGACGTGATCGCCATGGCCCATTTTCTTTTGCCAAAGCGGAGCAGGAACCATCGTCCATGCAGGGCGGTGAAATCGTCTATTCTGGCATCGAATCGATGCACAGCCTTGCCGTTTACACTGACCGCCTGTTTATTCATGGCATCCTTGAAGGCACTGGTGCTTTTGGCCAGGCCTGTTTTGGCGAATACACTGCGCAAGGGTATGGTGGTATCGGTCAACTCCAGACAAGGCAGTCCGTCCTGCTCCAGTTGAACAAAATCTTCTGAGTTGAGCAGGCTCTGGCGGCCGTCAAACAGGGCTTGAGTGATGCGTTCTGCCGCCGCCAGCCCTTCCTTGCCATGTACCAGTTGAGTCATTTTCCGAGCCAGTTGGAACTGGGCTACCCTTTTTTCCGGCTTTTTTTGATGTTCCGTGAGCAATGTCTGCCTCTCCTCGGAACTCAGAAAAGTAAACAGGCTGAGCATATTGCTTACATCGGCATCGGCAGTATTCACCCAGAACTGGTAAAACTGATAAGGCGAGGTGTATTTTGGATTCAACCAGATGGTTCCACTGCCGTCGCTTTTGCCAAACTTGGTACCGTCCGCTTTGGTGATTAAAGGCAGAGTCAGGCCGTGAACCCGAAGTCGAAGTTTTCTGCGGACCAGGTCTATGCCACTGGTGATATTACCCCATTGGTCGCTTCCGCCGATTTGCAGGCTGCAACCGTACTGTTTTGCCAGTTCGTAGTAGTCGAGAGACTGGAGCAGCATGTATGAGAATTCGGTAAAAGAAATGCCTGCCTCGTCTTGATGAAGGCGACTGCGCACGGATTCTTTCTGAATCATGGTATTCAATGTGAAGTGCTTGCCCGTATCCCGCAGAAAATCGATCAGGCGAACAGACCGAGTCCAGTCAAGATTGTTGACGACCATGGCCTGCGATTTCGACCGGCTGAAGTCGAGGTATCGGCTGGCCTGTACTTGAATGCCCTGTGCCCATTCCGATGCCTTTTCGAGGCTGTTCAGTGGCCGCTCCCGATTTCTTCCGCTGGGATCGCCGATTAAACCGGTGGCACCTCCGATGACCAGAATGGGTCGGTGAGAATGGAGCTGAAACCTTCTGAGTACCAGCAAGGGCAGGAGATGCCCGAGGTGCAGGCTACCGGCAGTCGGATCAAATCCGCAGTAGAGCGTTCTTTGTCCTGACTCCAGATGGTCGGCCAGGTTCTCCACGCCGGAGGTCTGATAGATGAGGCCACGTGTCTTGAGATCCTGCAACAACACTTAAACCCGTTCCCGAAAAAACACTGGAAAACGCCCCAAGTATAAGGCTTGCAGAAGCCTCTGTAGACGGCTCGACTCTCGCTGGTAGAATTATTCACCACCTTTTGAGGTTTCAAACAAGGACTCACGAATGCAAACCAACCAGAAACCGGAAGATCTGTACATCGGTTGCATATCCGGTACCAGCCTGGATGGCCTGGATTTAGCTGTTGTGCATTTTCAGGAGGATGCCTACCCGACTCTTCGAGCGGCGAATACGGTCGAGTTTCCGCAAGAGCTTCACTTCGCCCTGTTGTCCCTGACGGCTTCAGGCGAGGATGAGATTTTCAGAATGGGTCAGGCCGACTATGCCCTCGGTCTGTTTATTGGTGAACAAATACTTCGTCTTTTGACAACCGAGGGTGTAAAGCCTGACTCGGTTCGGGCTATCGGCAGCCATGGCCAGACTGTTCGCCATCACCCCGAACTCAGAGAGCCATTTACATTACAAATTGGCAGCCCCAGCGTCATTGCCGAGACGACGGGCATCATGACGATTGCGGATTTTCGCAGCCGAGATATAGCGGCTGGCGGTCAGGGGGCACCCCTGGCCAGTGCCTATCACCGCTATCTCTTTGCAAACCCCAACAGCGATCGCGCTGTGATCAACATAGGCGGCATGTCCAATGTCACCCTGTTGAGTGCCTCAGATGACAAAACCACAGGCTTTGACACTGGCCCCGGCAATATCCTGATGGATGCCTGGTGCCGAAAAGCGCTGGACAGTGAAATCGACACCAATGGTCGATTATCGGCACTCGGCCGTCCCATTCCTGAACTGCTGGCGGCTTGCCTGAAGGACGAATACTTCAGCCGTCCGCCGCCCAAAAGCACCGGTCGAGAGTATTTCAATCTTTCCTGGCTGGAGGGCCATCTCTCTGGACTTCGGCAGTTCAGGCCAGAGGATGTTCTGGCTACTCTGGTGCAGTTGACTGCAACGACCCTCGCTCAGGCCATTCAATCCGATAATTTTAATCCCGAGCTTGTCTGGGTGTGCGGTGGCGGAAGGCACAATGCCACTCTGCTGTCCAGATTAGCCGAGCTTTGTCCCGAAACAAGCATACAGACAATTGAGGATGCAGGCATGGATGGGGATTTTATCGAGGCTGCAACCTTTGCCTGGCTGGCCAGAGAATACCTGTTTGCCCGCCCGAGCAATATTCCGGAAGTTACGGGAGCTTCCGGTCGCCGACCTTTGGGAGCCTTATACCTGCCCTGAGGGTATCAAACAGAGAAAGAATTGCCGCACCCACAAGTAGCAACGGCATTTGGGTTCTTGACAA
>RKSB01000179.1 GCA_007571095.1 K189A clade bacterium
TGTCGAGTTTTTATCAGATGGTGAAGTTTTGCGTACGCAACTGGGCAGCTTTGGTGCTTATCCCAGTCTGATTGATGTGACTCGATGTTCGGATGATACGGATTATGGCCTGGCCTGCTCCATCTGGACCGGCAGTTCGTCGCGTGCAGTACGTGTAGCCCGCCAAATAGAAGCCGGCCTGATTTGGATCAATTCCTGGTTCCTGAGGGATTTGAGAACACCCTTCGGCGGTATGAAAAAATCCGGCATTGGCCGAGAAGGCGGCGTACATGGACTGGAGTTCTATACAGAACTGAAAAATGTTTGCTTAAAGGTTTAGGAGGACAGGACGACGGCTTCAAAACAGGATATAGAGCAGGCAGCCAGCCGGCTGTTGAATGCATACGCAGAGCATTCGCCGATTCCACCCTTGCGAGAGTCGTATGATCTGTCGATTGAAGACGCTTATGCGGTCCAGGAGGTCAATACTCGGCACTGGATTAGCCATGGCAGGCTGTTGTCGGGCCGTAAAATCGGAGTCACATCGAAGGCGGTTCAGAGTCAATTGGGCGTGGATACGCCGGACTTTGGCATGCTGTTTTCAGACATGGCTTATGCCGACGGCGAAGAGATTCCGACTCATGGCCTGATACAGCCTCGAATTGAAGGCGAAATCGCCTTTTACCTGGGCAAGGATCTGAACAGCGACAGGCTGACGCTGGCGGAAGTCCTGTCGGCGGTTGAGTATGCGGTTGCGGCTATTGAAGTCGTTGACAGCCGCATTGCCGACTGGAATATTCGAATAACAGATACGATTGCGGACAACGCATCCTCCGGGCTCTATGTGTTGGGGTCTCATCCCGTGCAATTGTCTGATTTTGACCATCTGAACTGCGGCATGGTGATCGAGCACAGAGGCCAGCCAGTCTGCTCAGGAGTTGGTTCGGCCTGTCTCGGTAACCCGCTTCATGCCTGCCTGTGGCTGGCCAAAAAAATGATGCAGGTGGGCCGCCCGCTGAAAGCAGGAGACTTGATCCTGTCGGGTGCACTCGGCCCGCTGACCCAGGTCAGTACCAACGAAACCTACGAATTGAAGATTCAGGGCCTCGGATCGGTTCGCGCCAGTTTCACCGATTAATCGAATGGACGAAGAATGAACAAAGTGAAGTGTGCCTTGATTGGATCCGGCAACATAGGTACGGATCTGTTGGTAAAGATTCAGGAAACCTCGAATGTTCTGGAAGCGGTTCTGGTGGTTGGAATCGATCCGGACTCGGACGGCCTGGCCAAAGCGCGTGACCGCAATGTGGCAACCACCCATGAAGGCATTGATGGCGCAGTGGCATTTTCGGAATGGTCGGATGTCCAGATTGTTTTTGACGCAACCTCGGCGGGTGCACACAAGACAAACAACGCAGTCTGTGCTCGTGACGGCAAGCGAATGGTGGATCTGACACCGGCGGCGATCGGCCCCTTCTGTGTACCGCCAGTCAATGCAGATGAGCACCTGGATAAACAGAATGTCAACATGGTGAGTTGCGGCGGCCAGGCGACCATTCCGGTGGTCTATGCGGTCACCCGAGTGTCCGACAGTGTTCCCTATGCCGAGATTGTTGCGTCAGTGTCCTCGCGTTCAGCAGGCCCGGGAACGAGAGCCAACATTGACGAGTTTACTCAAACCACGGCACGCGGCGTTGAGGTGGTTGGCGGTGCCGAGCGTGGCAAGGCGATCATCATTCTCAATCCGGCGGAGCCTCCGATGATCATGCGTGATACGGTCTATGCCTTTTCGGTCGGTGGCGAGCGCGATGAGATTCGCCGAAGTGTCGAGGAGATGGTTGCCGAAGTGCAGACATATGTACCCGGATACCGGTTGAAGCAGGAGGTTCAGTTTGAGTATTTCACCAGCAACAATCGCCTGCACATTCCGTCACAGGGCGACTATGAAGGCATCAAGACAACCATCTTTCTGGAGGTGGAAGGGGCTGGCCATTACCTGCCTCATTACGCCGGCAATCTGGATATTATGACATCGGCCGGCCTGGCGACAGCGGAACGTATGGCACAGAAAATGCTGGAGGCCTGACGATGAGCGGGCGGATTGACGACCCAACCGAGGAAAAACTTTATATTCAGGATGTCACTCTGCGAGACGGCATGCACGCCATTCGCCATCTTTACGGCATCGACCATGTACGAGACATCGCCAAGGCACTGGAAGCCGCCGGTGTCGATGCGGTGGAAGTGGCACATGGCGATGGTCTGGCCGGCTCCAGCTTCAATTACGGCTTTGGTGCCCATACCGACTGGGAGTGGCTGGAAGCGGTGGCCGATGTCCTCGACAAGGCCGTCCTGACGACTCTGATTCTGCCGGGTATCGCCACCATCGAGCACCTCAGACAGGCCTATGACATGGGCGTGCGTTCGGTGAGAGTCGCCACCCACTGCACGGAGGCGGATGTCTCTCGGCAGCATATCGAGTTCGCCCGTACGCTGGGCATGGACACAGTCGGCTTTTTGATGATGAGCCACATGAGCGAACCGCAGGAGCTGGCCCGACAGGCCAAACTGATGGAAAGCTATGGTGCGCATTGCGTCTATGTAACCGACAGCGGAGGCGCGCTTGACATGGACGGTTATGCCGATCGGCTCAAGGCCTATCGCGACCTGCTGGATCCGGCGACAGAGATGGGTGTGCACGCCCATCACAACCTCTCGCTGGGTGTCGCCAATTCTATTGTCGCGGTGCAGGCCGGTGCCAGGCGAGTAGATGCATCACTCGCCGGCATGGGAGCCGGAGCCGGCAACGCGCCACTGGAGGTATTTATCGCCGCCATCGAACGCAAGGGCTGGAACCACGGCTGTGATGTGTTCACTCTGATGGACGCCGCCGAGGAACTGGTTCGTCCGTTGCAGGACCGGCCGGTACGGGTTGATCGAGAGACTCTTTCGCTCGGCTATGCCGGTGTTTATTCGTCTTTTCTGCGCCACGCCGAAAAAGCGGCGGAGGATTACGGCATTGATGTACGCACCATTCTGGTCGAGCTCGGCAATCGGCGCATGGTCGGTGGGCAGGAGGACATGATTGTCGATGTCGCACTTGACCTCCTCAAGCAACAGGAGGGATAAGTCCGATGGACAGATTGAGCGGATACGCAGAAAAGCTGGATACGGCGGCTTCCACCGCTACTGCGGTTTCACAAATCAGCCTTCACGATGCCGCTTTTACGGTGGAAGAGGCCTATTCGGTTCAGGCACAATCCATCGCCAGACGATACGCAAGGGGCGAAAGCCGTATCGGCATCAAAATGGGTCTGACCAGCCGAGCCAAAATGTTGCAGGTCGGTGTTGACGAGGTTATCTGGGGCCGACTCACCGACAAAATGCTGCTGAACGAGGGTGGCCATTTGGCCAAATCCGCTTTCGTTCACCCTCGCATCGAACCGGAAATCGTGTTTCTGATGAAAAAGGAGTTGAAGGGTCGAGTTACAGCCCTGCAAGCCCTGAATGCTGTTGAGGCCATCGGGCCCGCCATGGAGGTGATCGACAGCCGATATGAAAATTTCAAGTTTGCCCTGTCGAGCAGGGTCATCCGCAAGCCTCTCTTTTTCAGTTGTTAAAAGTACAGTCAGGCGAATCGGGAGAAGAGGAACCGAAAGCGGAATATACCGTTTTTATGGCTGATTTTCTTCTTGCAGGGGCGGGCGTTGTTGTTTTTTTATTGGAATTTTTATATAA